>NZ_JAKZKV010000001.1:300000-600000 GCF_022808675.1 Parabacteroides sp. FAFU027 | reverse complement strand
TCATCGCTGTGGACATAGCCAAACCACATCAGGATGGCAAATGGAACAGCAATATAAAGATGTCCGAAAAGAGCTAAAGCGTTATTCTGTATTGAAGCTCCCTTTTCTTTGTACAATTCGGCAATGTAGAGATAGATGAAGTAGATAAAATAGGGGAGAAGCAGCCATTTGTGGAATTCTCCGGTTGCACCCAAATAAGAGATCATAAGTAAATAGGCTCCTGCAACAGCATGTATCAGCTTCTGGCTTTTTACAAATTCGAGGCGGTTCATAAGACCGTAAAATTCATAAAGGCCGGCAAAAGTTATCAGGATAAATACGGAAAGGGCGGAAACCGGATGGAACAGAATCGCAGAAATCATTACTCCTACGAGTATGAATCCGGTGATAGAGCGTTTTAAAAGTTCAGGCATTAGTGTGTCTTTGAATTTAATGCGGCAAAGATATAAAAAGTTTCGGGCACAAAAAACGGAGAAGCCGATGTGCCCTCTCCGTTGTGCTATATTGGTGCGAAAATGAATTAAAGAGGTTGAACGTCCTGATTGATTTCGTCGTTTTCGCTGCTTTCATCCTTCGGCTCGTCTGCTTTAGGCTCTACATTTGCCAGAACCTCTTCACTGCGGGATTTCCATAATCTTTCTCCGAATATTTTTTCAAGGTCTTCTTTGTAGATTACTTCGGTTTCGAGCAGTTTGTCTGTCAGGGCGCGGTGTCCGTCCTTATGAGCAAGTAGCATCTCTTTAGCACGGTCGTACTGCTCGTTTATCATCTTGTTTACTTCCTGGTCAATCAGCAGGGCGGTTGATTCGCTGTAAGGCTTCGTGAATCCGTATTCCTGACCGGTTGAGTCGTAGTAGCAGATGTTTGAAAGCTTATCGCTCATGCCGTAGTAAGCAATCATGGCATAAGCCTGTTTGTTTACGCGCTCCAGGTCATTGATTGCGCCGGTTGAAATGCGACCGAGGAAGATTTCTTCAGCAGCACGTCCGCCCAATGTTGCGCACATTTCGTCCAGCATCTGCTCTTTGGTTGTGATTTGGCGTTCTTCCGGTAAATACCAGGCAGCACCCAATGCACGTCCACGGGGAACGATGGTCACCTTAACCAGCGGGCTGGCATGTTCGAGGAACCAGCTCAGGGTAGCGTGACCCGATTCGTGAATGGAAATGGCTTCACGTTCTTCGCGGGTGGTGATTTTTGTTTTCTTTTCCAATCCACCTATGATACGGTCCACGGCATCCATGAAATCTTGTTTTTGCACGTATGTTTTACCGTTACGGGCTGCGATCAAAGCCGCTTCGTTACAAACGTTGGCGATATCAGCCCCGGAGAAGCCCGGAGTCTGGCGTGAAAGGAATTCGATATTTACAGATTCGTCAATCTTAATCGGGCGAAGGTGAACCCCGAAAATTTCTTTACGGTCATTCAGGTCAGGCAAATCCACGTTGATTTGACGGTCGAAACGACCTGCGCGGAGTAAGGCTTTATCCAGGATATCGACGCGGTTGGTAGCAGCCATCACGATGATACCGCTGTTGGTGCCAAAACCGTCCATTTCAGTAAGCAGCTGGTTGAGGGTGCTTTCGCGCTCATCATTACCGCCCATGCTCGGGTTTTTGCCGCGGGCACGACCCACAGCGTCAATCTCATCGATGAAGATGATACACGGTGCTTTTTCTTTTGCCTGACGGAAAAGGTCACGTACGCGGGAAGCTCCCACACCGACAAACATTTCCACGAAATCAGAACCTGACAACGAGAAGAAAGGTACATCCGCTTCTCCTGCTACAGCTTTAGCCAGAAGGGTTTTACCGGTTCCCGGAGGGCCAATCAGCAGGGCGCCTTTCGGGATTTTACCACCCAGCTCGGTGAATTTAGACGGGTTGCGGAGGAATTCCACAATCTCTTCTACCTCCTGTTTGGCTTCGGAAAGTCCGGCAACGTCTTTAAACGTAACCTTATTTTGTGCTGATTTATCGAAGATTTGCGCTTTGGCTTTGCCAACGTTGAATACGCCACCGCCGGCACCGCCTTGTCCCGACATACGACGCATAAAATAGATCCAGACGAATGCCAGCAGGATGAGCGGACCGAATGTCCACAAAAACTGGCTGAAGAAATCATTCCCTTTTTCGTATTTAAGGGGAACGCTAACGCCATTCTCCTTTTCCCATTGGGATACAAGGTCGCTGATTTTATCGGAAGAGGGGATTTGAACCGTGATTTTAGGGTTGCTGCCAACCTCCTGTTTAGTTTTGCCGGTTACTTTCTGAATCGCCGAATCCTGTACGGTCGCCTCCAGCATATTTTGTCCCTGATAGACGACAATATTCTTGATTGAACCATCTTTGGCGTATTTCTGGAATTTTGACCAGCTCACATCGGTGGTATTCTGCATGTTGCTATAGTAATAGCCTCCGATCAGAATAAAAGCGATGACGGTATAAATCCAGTAGAGGTTGATTTTAAAATTGGGCTTTTTGTTATTCGGATTTTGTGGTTGCTCCATAATATTTGGTCTTGTGTTTTTTAATAGATATCTTCAATCTGTGTAAGTTTGGCGTCTTCCCAGAGTTGTTCCAGCTTGTAATATTCACGGGTTTCGGGGAGGAAAATGTGTGTCATCACCGAACCGAAGTCAATAGCCACCCATTCCATGTTTTTTCTTCCATCCTGGGCAATCGGCTTATCGCCGTTGTGAGTCCGCACATGATCTACCACGTTATTGGCAATCGCACCCACCTGGGTGGTAGAACCTCCCTGGCACACGACCATGTAACGGCATATCGCATCGTCAATCTCTTGTAAGTCAACAACGGTTATTCTGTTTCCTTTTTTATCCTGAATTCCTTCGATAACTTTCTCCAGCAAATCCTGTGTATTATCCATCTTGTCTTTTAAATTACGCTTTAACGAACAATTCATTCGCAAATATAGTTTGAAAAGTTCTATATTTTTGAGATTCGGGGAAAAATAGACCGGCTATAGCGTCTGATAAAACATTAATTAATAAACAAATTGATGGTTTTAAGTCAAATGGATGAACCGGACAGGCTTTGTTAGATCAACGACCGGAGCATTTATCGTGAACAGTTCTAATTTATATTCTGTTTGAATAAGCGATTCGTGTCGATTTTTTTAACTTTGCGCGCTGTATCGTATCGTAAATAACAATTCAAATATATCACTTATGAGTAAAATCAAAGTAGCCAATCCCGTTGTGGAGCTTGATGGGGACGAAATGACCCGCATCATCTGGAAGTTTATCAAAGACAAGCTGATCCTTCCTTATCTTGATGTAGATATCAAATATTACGACCTGGGCATTGAGTCACGTGACAATACAAATGACCAGATTACCATCGAAGCTTCCAACGCAATCAAACAATATGGCGTGGGTATCAAGTGCGCAACCATCACTCCCGATGAGGCCCGCGTAAAAGAATTTCACCTCAAACAGATGTGGAAATCACCTAACGGTACTATCCGTAACATTCTGGACGGAACCGTATTCCGTGAGCCGATCGTAATCAAAAACGTTCCCCGCCTGGTGACTAACTGGACTGCTCCGATTATCGTGGGTCGTCATGCCTTTGGCGATCAGTACCGTGCCACCGATACCGTGATCAAGGGCAAAGGTAAACTGACCATGACCTTTACGCCGGAAGATGGTGGCGAGCCTCAGGTATTCGAGGTGTATAATTACAAAGGCGACGGCGTGGCCATGACCATGTACAATACCGACGAAAGTATCTACGGTTTTGCACGCAGCTGTTTCAATATGGCGTTGAGCAAAAAATGGCCGCTTTACCTTTCTACCAAAAATACCATCCTGAAGAAATACGACGGTCGCTTCAAAGATATCTTCGAAGATGTTTACCAAAACGAGTTCAAAGCTCAGTTTGACGCAGCGGGTATTACCTACGAGCACCGCCTGATTGACGACATGGTGGCCAGCGCATTGAAATGGAACGGAAACTTCGTGTGGGCTTGTAAAAACTACGACGGAGACGTGCAGAGCGACACTGTGGCTCAGGGCTTCGGGTCGTTAGGTTTGATGACTTCGGTACTGGTGACTCCTGACGGCAAGACGATGGAGGCGGAAGCTGCCCACGGAACTGTGACCCGTCACTACCGCGAGCACCAGAAAGGTAAACCGACCTCTACCAACCCGATTGCCTCTATCTTTGCCTGGACCCGCGGTCTGGCTTTCCGTGGCAAACTGGACGGCAACCAGGAGTTGATTGACTTCAGTAACGCACTCGAACAGGTCTGTATCGAAGTGGTGGAAAGCGGTAAAATGACCAAAGACCTTGCCGTTTGTATTCACGGTAACAAGGTGAACCACGGTGAGCATTACCTCTACACCGAAGAGTTTCTCGATGCTATCGATGCCGGTTTGAAAAAGAAAATGGGCTTGTAATTAAGCCTTTCTGATAAATGAAAAAAGTGAGATTGCGATTTGCGGTCTCACTTTTTTGTTTGAATATTTTAGTTTATGAGATTTTCCTCTTCTCTAATTGTATCGGTAGGGAATTTTGTTTCCTTCATTATCTGAATTTGCTTTGGTGTGATGTGGAAAATTCTAATCAACGAATCTTGTGTCGCTTTTTTGTGATTGTCGTCAATGTATTGAAAATCTACTTCAGTAAATCGGTAGGTCGAATCATTAACAAATTCACCTTTCCCATTTATCGAATAATCGGCATCGACTTCCAGATATGCGGGATTGAATTTTCCGATTAATTTTCCGGTTTGATTTATTATCGCACAATACAGGTAGATGCCCATATAGTCAGCATCGCAAATCAGAAAGATGGCCTGTTTATCTTTGCTTAGTTGTTTCTTTCCGAGGAAATATGTTTTAAACTCCATAAAATCATTGAGTTTCTTTTGCTCTTTAAATGTAAAGAAAAAGTCAATTTGATTTTGGGTTAGTTTGATATAGCGTTGTTCGATTTTCTGATTTGAGTTTGAATTCAACTCAAATCTTGAATATTTGATTGACGGTATTTTAGCTAATAGTGAGTCAGAGATTACTTTGTTACTAAACTTAATCTTATTGACTGTTTTGTGCGTGGTTTTTACGGTACAAGCACTTAAAATAACTATCGCAAAGAGGCAAATCTTATGTTTCATTTTTTATGTGTTTTTTTTTTGTAATAGCCGTTGGGTGTATAGGATTTCTTTTCCATTAAATATATCAACATCATTCACTCAAAAAAAAACTTTTTCCGCTCTAAAAGTAATCATTTCAAGAAAACTGTCAATGATATAGCCGGTTATAGTTGTAATTAACAGAAATATTGCTCAGTTAGCCGTTTCCCTCATTCCGGCAACCATTTCCCTTACTCCGGCAACAGCATCCCTCATTCCGGCAAGCGTCTCCCGTGTTCGGGCAAAAGAATCCCTTAGTCCGGCAACCCTTTCCCGTTATCCGGCAAGAGGTTCCCTTACTCCGGCAAGAGGTTCCCGTGATACGGCAAACGCATCCTGTATTCCGGCAACCGTCTCCCGCATTCGGGCATGAATCCCCCGTATCGTTACAGACCAATCTTCAACGGTTATACTCCATTCTGCGTCGTTACAGGCAGAACTTTCATCGTTATATCGCATTCTGCATAGTTACAGGCGAACCTTCAACCGTTATATCCCATTCTGCACCGTTACAGGCGAACCTTGTATCGTTATATCGCATTCTGCGTAGCGATATTGCTTCCTTAGGGCCGTTATATCATATTCTGCGTCGTTACAGCCGTACCTTTTATCGTTATATTCTGATCTTGGATCGTTATACTGTTACCATGTCCCGTTATATCCATAACTACCGTTTACATCTGTGAAAAGTCATTATTTCGGGGCAAATAACCCGTTTAAATATGGAATTTCATCGTTCGGGAGGCTCGGCAGAGTGGGATTTATGACTTATCTTTGTGTCCCGTAATAAACAAAGCTGTTGTTTGTCTGTTATTGCAGGAATGTATTTCCTGAGTTTAACCCAACAACAGTAATAATTACAGTAAAGATGATAGGTCTGTTAGGCATTAGTTATAAAACCGCACCGCTCGAAGTGAGGGAGAAGTTCGCTTTTCCCAACGAAGAGATTGTCCCGTTTTCAGAGTTCTTGCAACAGGAGACGGAGATTTCCGATATCGTGCTTCTTTCGACCTGCAACCGCACCGAACTCTATTTTTCACAAGATAAATATGACCGCCAGAGCGCTTTTGAATTGGTCTTCAACGCGATGCTCCGGTTTAAGAATATTGACCTGAACTGCTGGCATCAGTTTTATCACCTGTGGGGATGCGATGCCGTGCGCCACTTGTACAAAGTGGCTTCGGGGCTCGATTCGATGATTCTCGGCGAAGACCAGATCATCGGACAGGTGAAAGAGTCTTATCTTTTTTGCACCAAAGCGGCATTGACCGATGCCGTGTTGATGCGCCTTTTTCAAAAGTCTTTTGAGGCAGGTAAACGGGTGCGCACCGAAACCGGCATCAAGCTGGGGACAACCTCAGTAAGTAGTGCGGCAGTGGAGCTTTGTGCTCAGCTTTTCGGTGATTTAACCGATAAGTCGGTTTTGCTGGTCGGGGCAGGAGAGACCGGAAGCCTGGCCCTGCAAAACATCGTGCAGAAAGGCGTTACGCAGATCACCGTGGCCAACCGCACCCTTGAACGGGCTCAGGCATTGGCCGACGAACACAATGGTGACGTACTTCATTTCGACGAATTCAACCAGCATTTGCATAAATACGATATCGTGGTGGTGGCCACTGGCGCCCAATCGTTGCTGATTACTTCCGAAATGGTGGAACAGGCACAGCAATGCGAGGAATGTGGCACGCAGGTTTTTATCGACCTCTCCGTCCCGCGGAATATTGATGAAAACATTGGTGACCTGGCTGGGGTGCAGCTTTTCGGCGTGGATGACCTCGAAGAGGTGGTTCGTGAAAGCGCTGAAAGGAAGCTGGAATGTGTGGATTCGGCGATGGAGATCATCGAAGAGGTAGTGGCCGACTTCAATGAGTGGATGGCCAGCCGTTCCCTGCGTCCGGTGATCAAGGCGATTTCCTCGAAATTTCAGAAGTTCAGCCAGCTCGAACTGGCCGAGGCAAAGAAAAAACACTCCAACGAGGTTTACGATGCCATCGTCGAATACGATCAGCAGCTCACACAACGTTACATGAATCTGCTGGTGAAGAATCTGAAGGACATGACCGATAATGGTAAGACTCTGGATTCGTTGCAGTTTGTTTCGGAGCTGTTTAAGAAGGAATAAGATAATTTGAAGATGTGAGGATTTGGAAATGAGAAAATCATTCCCTCAATCCCTCATCCCTTCATTCCCTAATAATTGATGAATAAAGTAAGAATAGGAACCCGTGGCAGCCAGCTTGCCCTTTATCAGGCGGAGAAAGTAAAAAGCGAATTGCAAGAAGCTTTTCCCGAACTGACCGTGGAGATTGAAATCATCCACACGAAAGGTGATAAGATTCTGGATGTGGCTTTGTCCAAGATCGGGGATAAAGGCCTTTTTACCAAAGAGATTGAGAATGCTCTTCTCGATGGTTCGGTCGATATCGCCGTGCACAGTCTCAAGGACTTACCCACCACCTTGCCCGAAGGATTGAAACTTGGGGCGGTATTGGAGCGTGCAGAATTTCGTGATGCTTTTGTAAGTCGCGATGGACGCAAGCTTTCCGAGATGAAAGCCGGTGACGTGATTGCCACTTCAAGCCTGCGCCGTCAGGCAGGTTTATTGCAGGTGCATCCCGATGTTACGTTGAAAGATATCCGTGGAAATGTCAATACCCGCCTGAAACGGATGGAAGAAGGTTACTGCGATGCTATGATTATGGCCGCAGCCGGATTGCAACGCCTGGGTTTGGATCGTTACATTACCGAAGTTATCGATCCTGAAGTGATCATGCCAGCGGTGAGTCAGGGCGCTATCGCGATTGAGATGCGTCAGGATGATCCGCGCGTGGAAACCATTTTATCCAAAATCAACCATGCCGAAACCTGGCAGGTTGTAGCTGCTGAGCGTGCTTTCCTGCGAACTCTCGAAGGAGGCTGTCAGGTGCCGCTGGGCTGTTATTCCCGGTTGGAAAACGAACAGTTAAAGCTGAGCGGATTTGTAGCCTCGGTTGATGGCAAAGAGATGATTCGCGAAACGCTTACCGGTGATATTGCAGAGCCTGAAAAGTTGGGCATTCAATTAGCTGAATTGCTCAAAGAAAAAGGGGCAGAGAAATTACTAGCAGATGTGAGAATGAGATAATTTGAAGATTTGAGAATGGAAAATCATTCCCTCAATCCCTCACTCCCTCATTCCCCGAATTTTAACAAATAAAGATTTTCAATATGTCATTTCCAGTTACCCGTTTGCGTCGTTTGCGCAAATCACCCGTATTAAGAGACCTGGTACGCGAGACTGTACTGACTCGCGACGATTTGGTGATGCCTTTGTTTGTCTGCCCGGGCACGAAGGTCAGCAATCCCATCAGCTCCATGCCCGGCAACTATCAGATGTCCGTGGATTTGTTGGTGGAAAATGCCAAAGCACTTTACGATAAGGGTTTAAAGTCGGTGCTGCTTTTCGGAATTCCCGAGCACAAAGATGAGCATGGATTGGTAGCCTGTGAACATAACGGCATTGTCCAGAAAGCTGCCCGCGCATTAAAAAAGGAGGTGCCGGGTTTGTATCTGATTGCTGACGTCTGCAACTGCGAATATACCACACACGGCCATTGCGGAACCATTGTCAACGGAGATGTGGACAATGATCTTACTCTGGTAACATTGGCCAAACAAAGTGTATCACTGGCTGAGGAAGGGATTGACATGGTTGCCCCAAGCGATATGATGGACGGTCGGGTCGGGGCTATCCGACAGGCATTGGATGCCAACGGATTTCAAATGACACCGATCATGGCCTATTCGGCTAAATACGCCTCTGCTTTCTACGGTCCTTTCCGTGAAGCTGCCGAGAGTACGCCTCAGTTTGGGGACCGTCGCACTTACCAGATGGATCCGGCCAATTCAAACGAAGCATTGCGTGAAGTGGCGCTTGACATCGAAGAAGGAGCTGACATCGTGATGGTAAAACCGGCATTGAGCTACCTCGATATTATTCAGAAGGTTAAAACAAACTTCAATATGCCGGTGGCTGCTTACAATGTCAGCGGTGAATTTGCGATGGTAAAAGCCGCTGCCGAGAAAGGCTGGATTGATGAAAAACGCATTGTTCACGAAATCCTGACTTCCATCAAACGGGCAGGTTCCGATATTATCATCACTTACCACGCACAGGATGTGTTGGGTGATTTATAAGAGATTTCTGCGGATTAATGGAGACAAAGTAGTAATAGAAGATAAAGTAGTAATAGGTAGTAAATAGAAGGCGGATTTATTTCCACCTGCCTTTATAATCTAAAGTTACATATAACTACATTGACTACAATAACTACAGTTCCTCCCTTTATTCCTTAAAATATAACAACACAATGAGAGACTACAAAAACAGTATTGCCGCTTTTCGGGAGGCGCAAAAACACATTCCCGGAGGCGTGAACTCACCCGTACGCTCGTTTAAAAGCGTAGATGGGGATCCCCTTTTTATCGCAAGAGCCAAAGGCGCAAAAGTGTATGACATCGATGGTAACGAGTACATCGACTATGTCGGTTCATGGGGCCCGATGATTTTGGGTCATGCACACCAAAGTGTCCTTGATGCTTTAAAGGAAGTTTCAGAATTAGGCGTGAGCTACGGTGCACCTACATTGCTCGAAACCGAAATGGCGATGATGATTAAGCGTATGATGCCTTCTATCGAGTCGGTTCGTATGGTAAATTCAGGAACCGAAGCGACTATGAGCGCATTGCGTCTGGCTCGCGGTTTCACCGGACGTGAACTGGTGTTGAAGTTTGAAGGTTGTTACCACGGTCACAACGACAGCTTCCTGATTAAAGCCGGTTCGGGAGCACTGACTTTTGGTACCCCAAATTCTCCGGGCGTTACCACCGGAACTGCACAAAGCACTTTGATTGCAAAATATAATGACCTGGAGTCTGTTAAGCAATTGTTCGAGAAACATGGTGAACACATTGCGGCTGTAATTCTGGAACCTGTGACCGGGAATATGGGTGTTGTTGAGCCTCTGAAAGACTTCTTGCAAGGCGTTCGTGACCTTTGTACAGAATACGGTACTGTGCTGATTTTCGACGAGGTAATGACCGGATTCCGTCTGGCTGCCGGTGGTGCTCAAGAATTGTATAGCATCACTCCGGATTTGACTACATTAGGAAAAATCATCGGTGGAGGTCTTCCTGTTGGGGCTTATGGCGGTAAGCAGGAAATTATGGATCAACTGGCACCTAAAGGTCCGGTTTATCAGGCCGGAACATTATCCGGAAACCCATTGGCTATGGCAGCCGGATTGGCGACCCTGAGAATCCTTGAACAAACGCCGTTCTTCTACAACGTGATGGATATGAAAGCGGCCCGTTTAGCAAAAGGTTTGAAAAAATGTCTGGCAGAAACCGGCATTCCGGGTGTGGTAAATCGTGTCGGTTCCATGTTTACGTTGTTCTTTACCGAAGAACAATCCGTGAAGAGTTTTGATGATGTGATGAAATCAGACACCAAACGTTTTGCACGCTTCTTTAAACTTTCACTCGATGCAGGTGTTTATTTAGCACCGTCGCAATTCGAGGCCGGTTTTGTCTCAATCGCCCATACCGATGAGATGATTGACCAGACCGTTGAGGCTGCTTTGAATGCGATGAAGCAGTTATAAAGATTAATTTAAACGCAAAGTCGCAAAGACGCCAAGAACAAAAAAACGTAACGTCTTTGCGACTTAGCGTTCAACGAGAAATTTTATGCAGGAATCCCTTATACTCAAGACCCTTCGCGGAGAGGCAACCGAACGTCCTCCATTCTGGTTTATGCGTCAGGCAGGCCGTGTATTGCCTTCCTACCTTAAGATTAAAGAAAACTATACCTTCTGGCAGATGATGCAGAAGCCCGAAGTTGCAGCCGAAGTAACCTTGCTTCCGGTCAATGATTTGGGGGTTGATGCTGCCATTCTTTTTTCCGATATCCTGGTAATTCCTTATGCTCTTGGCATGGGACTGGACTTTACGGATAACGGCCCGGTATTTGAAAAACCGTTGGCATTTCGTGAAAATCCGCTGGCTGATCTGAAGCCAGATCCGTCGAAGCTCAACTATATTTATGCAGTGATTGATGAGATCATCAAGACTCGTCCGGAAAAAACACCGTTGATTGGGTTTTGCGGAGCGCCATTGACAGTGCTGTTATTTATGTTGCAAGGTCTTGGCCGCAAAGGCGATTTCCCCGATGCAATCAAGTTTCTGTATGAAAATCCGGAAGCGACACGAACGTTGATTGATCAGGTGACCGAGCTCTCTATCACTTATGCTTTAGGTCAAATAGAACACGGAGTTGAGGTATTCCAGTTATTCGATACACATGCAGGGTTGATTCCGTTTACGATGTATCAGGAGCTCTTTATGCCTGCTGTGCGCAAGATTGCCAAAGCAGTCCGCGATAAAGGTGTTCCGTTTATCTTTTTCCCGAAAGGAATCGGAGTGGGGATTACCGAAATTACCCCCGAAGATTGCGACTTTCTGAGTGTAGACTGGCAGACTCCGCTCGAAATTGCGCGTAAGCTGGTGCATCCTGCCATTGGTTTGCAGGGTAATGTTGATCCCCGTTTGCTTTATGCTTCAGAGGTAGAAATGGAGCGTCAGTTACAGCCTGTTCTTGAATTTGGTCGCAAACACACTAACTTTATCTTCAATCTTGGCCACGGTTTTATGCCCGGATTGTCTTATGAAAAGGCTAAATTTCTGGCAGATTGGGTAAAACGAGTGGATTGGCAACGATGAAAATTAGAGGATTTGAAGATTTGGGAATGATTCATCCCCTCAATCCCTCTCCCTAGCTATCGGGACCTTCAATCCTAAAAATAAAGACCTATGAAAGTATTACTCCTCGAAGACGATTTCAAGCTATCTTCTGAAGTCCGTGTATTTTTGGAAGAAAAGAAAATGGAATGCGATGCCGTGTATGATGGCAACTTGTTTATGAAACAGTTTCGCCAGGCTGAATACGATCTGTTGATACTCGACATCAATGTGCCGGGGATTAATGGGATGGAGGTCTGTGCTCAGGTTCGTCAGGTCAATAAAGTGACCCCCATCATCATGCTTACCGCCTTTGGCGAGATCGAGGATAAAGTAGATGCTTTCAACCGCGGAGCCGATGATTATCTGGTGAAACCCTTTCATTTTGATGAGCTGTTTATCCGCATCCAGTCGCTGATGCGTCGTCAACTTCAGCCGCAGAATGCTGATGAAATAATTAAGATTGAAAATCTCGAAATCAATCTTTCAGAGAAGAAAGTTTACCGTGATAGTAATGAAATTTCCCTTTCTCCAAAGGAATATCAGCTATTAGTCCTTTTGGCAGGAGCCAATGGGCGTACGGTTTCCAAGCAGACCATTTCCGAGTCGGTTTGGGATATTAACTTTGAAACCGGAACCAATACCATCGAAGTCTATATCAATTTCCTCCGGAAGAAGATTGACCGCGATTTTTCTCCTAAATTAATCCATACCCGTCCCGGATTTGGATATTACCTTAAATCAGAAGAATAATGAATCTCAAGCAGCGCTTTGCGATCTATTTCAGCATCTTGTTTTCAACGATTCTGGGCATAGTGCTGATTGTCATTTTCTCACTCTTTTCTGATTACCGGAATGACCAGTTTCGGATGCGATTGGAACAGAAAGTCTTTTCTACCGTCAAACTACTGGTCAATGCGAAGCTGCCTCCCCGGCAGATGATGCGCATTCTCGACCAGAACCCGATCGACAAGCTCTACAACGAAAAACTCCTGGTATTTAACCATGAGGGGGTATTGGTGTACAGTAACATGGGATATGCTCCTGTTGACTGGAGCCAGAAGGATATCGAATACCTCAAGTCACATAAATCATTTTACCGTCACCAGGATAAAATTGATTTCTATGGATATTTCCACGACTCAAGAAACCGTGAGAAGGACTACTTTGTCCTGATTTCGGCAGAAGATAAATACGCTCACCGGCAGATGGCCTATCTCGGATATGTCCTTTTGGGCGCTTTTATCTTTGGCACTTTGTCGGTAATGGGCTTGTCTTATTACGTTAGTGTGCGAAGTTTTTCTACTTTGGATAAATTCAAAGACCGGATTGCTGAAATTTCAGGAAAGAAGATGGACGTGCGTCTGGAAGATTCAGGAAAAAACGATGAGGTTAATGCTTTGGCCAAGTCTTTTAACCAGATGATGGACCGTATCGATGTGGCTTACAAACAGCAGAAGGAATTTACCGATAATGCCTCCCACGAGCTGCGAACGCCGGTGGCACGTATCCTCATGCAGTTGCATAACCTCCTTTTGCAGGAACAACACAGCCCCAATACAGTAAAATATCTTCATAGCATACAGGAAGATGCGACGCAGATGGCTGATATCATTTCCTCGTTGTTGCTGTTGTCACGGATTGATAAGAAAAGGGCTTCCGGCTTTTTACCACCGTGTCGCATCGACGAAGCGATTTTCGAGGCAATGCAAGTGACGCAGAAAACTTTTCCGGATTACCGCATTCAGTTTGATATTGATAGTGACGAAACGATAGATGCAGATTTTGAAATTCGGGGAGATATGAATCTGCTGAAGATTGTATTTACCAATCTGCTGAAAAATGCTTACCTCTACTCCGCCGACAAACAGGTGAATATTCTGCTCAGGCAGGAACCTGAAAATATTAAAGTCATTGTGACGAATAATGGCAAAACGCTTTCCGAAACAGAACAACAGAACCTCTACAAGGCTTTTGCCCGTGGCAGCAATGCTCGCAAAACAGACGGAACCGGCCTTGGGTTACGCATTGTGGAACGTATCCTGCATCATCATGATGCCCGGATTTCCTATGATGTACCGCAGGATGGGTTAAATCGTTTTACGCTGACGTTTAAGGTGTAGGGCAAAGTAAAGGACTCGTCGGTTTTCAACTATTTCCAAAGTCCCAATCTTTGGGAAAGATTTTGCTTACTCTCCGGAAACTCAGTTTCCACCTCCCCCTCACCACCCCCCGGAAACTCAGTTTCCAGCCCCAACCGAGGTCAGTTCTTGTCAGAAACTCAGTTTCCAGGCAGAACTGACCTCGGTTCTTATCAGAAACTGAGTTTCCGGGCAGATCTGAGCTCCGTTCTCGTTAGAAACTGAGTTTCCAGGTCAAACTGATCTTAGTTCTCATTGGAAACTGAGTTTCCGGCAATTCTCCATTATTTGTCTTTACAAAAGAATAAGTGAAAGTGTCTGATTGAGGCAGGGAGAACATTAAATGAAAGACAAAGCCGGGGAGAGGCTATGGGGTATAAACTGATTGATTGATTAAACCTCCAAGGTTTTTTGTAGATGAAGTCTTATTATCTACGTTTGAAGACAAAGCTTCCAACAGCCACGACCACAATTAGTCCGGTGATCAGAAATGCCCAGATGTTGGCTTTGCGTGATTCGGCTTCAATGGTAAAGTCATTCAGCAAAAAACGAGGGGAAGAAAGGTGCCAGACTAATGTTTTACCTTCGGTGATATTGCTGTTGGTGAAAATGACCGTTCCCGGCATCTCCAGTTTATAAAGGAAATAGGTGTCAAACATCCAGGCAAAACGTTTTCCGATCATTTCATCTTCTGCTTTCTTCATCGGTGCGTCCGGCGCTTTCCATAAAATGGAAAACTGATTGGTTTTAAAGAACTTGTTCAGACTCTCTTCTACATCTAAATTATCCAATGATTTTGCACCTTTACTTTCATAGATGGAGTCTCTGAGCGTGATAAACGTCGCTTTGGACACCGGTGGATTAGGAATCCGGTCATAATATCTGATTAGCGCTTTATACTCCAGGCTCCAGATGTTGTAAGTCAACCAACGGTTGTATTTGTCCTCCAGATTGCCCATTAACTCGCGGATCTCCATTCCATTTAGCCCTTTGGTGATCTCCGGTTGTCCGGTAAACCAGAAGTTTGCCTCATCCTTACTCATATATTCACTGATCGGGGCTTCAAATTTAATGTTGAGTTTAGGATAGGTCTCGCGATAATGATAATAAGTGTAAAACCAGCGGAAGCTTTTCTCAAGATTGTACCGGACTTTTACATGACTCAGGCTATGCTCGGGATCCAGTTTGAAATTGGTCGCCATATCTTCGACAGACTTAAAGTCTCTCTTAAGAAACACGGAATATTGTTCCACTTCACTTGAATGTCGATTGGGTAGTGGACCCGTTATCGAGTCAAGCTCAGCCATAGTGACCGGAAATTTATAACAACGGGGCTGCTCTTTGTATTGCCATGATATTTTCCAGGTAGAATCCATTTTGACTGGGAATGGATTGGCTTTTTGGGATGAATCTCCCAACAAAAATTCCCGTTGACCTGCTGCTTTGAATTCCCGGTAGCATGAGCCGTCAGGATTGATCACGGTACGCATTTCTTTTGCGTTGTTTTTACAGGAAAACAACATCATAGCCGGAATCAGGATCAGGAAGAAATGTAGTGCTTTCATACGTTATGATTTATTTTTGTTTTAGCTACGTATGGTACCGATAGCTATCGGTATCGCATACAATGTTATTCTCTTTGGTGAATGTTAGTGCATGCTCGTTTCATATCCTCATATTATTTATTGGTTAAGCAATGATTTTAATCTCTCGTTTTTAATCGAATTGTTACGGATGTGATTGAGGTAACTTTTTACCATGCCTTGCTGTGAAAGTTCTGTTTGAGATTTCGCTATTACAACATATAGGTGCTTGTTTTGCGGGTAAGCAGCCTCAATCGATTGTTCTTTCAGAAAGAACAACAACAGCAATGATGCAGCAATGGTCGATATCATCCGGATTGTAAACAACAGGACAGGTGGTCGTTTTACCGGTCTCTGTTCGATCCGTTTTAGAATATCATCGGTCAGTTCCATCGGATTGTCAGCTTTAGGCGTCTGCTCCTGAAGTTTGCTGATCAAAAGGTCTAGTTTATCGTCTGTATTTTTCATACGTCATTATTTATTATGTTTTGGCTACGTATGGTACCGATATCTATCGGTATCGCATATCATATCATCGACTTGATGAACATTTATTCATGCTCGTTTCATATCGTGTCTCTAATTTTTCGAGTTTTTCTTTTATCGTTTTTCGGGCCAGAAAAAGATTGCTCTTAATCTTATCGGTCGTCATTCCGGTGATCACTGCGATCTCGCCGATATCGATCTCTTCCAGATAATGAAGTGTAAATACAACCCTTTGTTTGGGGGATAATTCACCTGCAAGTGTTTCTATGATTTTTCCCAGATCGGAATTGATTAGCTGTTGTTCGATGTTTTCAGGTGAAATCAGTCGTTCCGCAATCTCCGGTTGAGTACTTCCTGTCGTCGTATATCTGGCAGATTTGAGCTTATCAAGACAAAGGTTTGTGGTTATTGTGTAGATCCACGTACTGAATTTCGTATCTGTGCGGTATTTCTCAATATTCATCCATACTTTGAGAAACGTCTCCTGTACCGTATCTTTAGCTTCTTCCTCATTACACAAGAGCCTGAAAGAAAGAGAAAAGACCATTGCCTGATAGCTTTCAACAATCACACGAAATGCCTTATGGTCATTTTTCCGGCACTTATTTATGAGTATTTCCAGGTCTTGTTGTTTCATCTTTTTAGTGCTGTTTACTTATTATACGAGCGTAAAGAGGTTTGGTCGATTTTTATTTGTGAAATTTTTATTCTAAGCCTTATTTTGTACATTGAGTTGGTTGTTTCTCAATCCCATTTGTATGTTTATGCTATGATGCGTTTTCTGTATAAGAAACTGATGGACGATCGTTTTGAGCCCTAAAATACAGATTATAAACCAAAGAACGGAGTAAATGTTGGATAACCTTATATACAAAAAAAGCCACCTGTCCGGAGACACGTGGCTGGGTAGGATCCTTAAAAAACTAATACCTAAGGGATAGTCATTCAATTTAGTTCTTCACACTGGAGCTATTACTTGTCGAGTCGGTTACGACAGCGCTTTTAGTTGTTGCTCCAGTTGTAACATCGGGTTCGGTTTGTTTTTTTGTACAACTGCTAAGCATGCTGATGGCGATAACAGAAAATGCTAATACAACCTTTGTCATAAATATAGTTTGTTTAGAAGAAAATTATTTGACTACATATTTACACCGAGAGAGAAAACAGTAACCCTACTGTTGCTCAGGTTAATCAGCGTTAATTGAACGGTTTTACAAAGTGGCATAAGTTATATCCATTCAAAATAGGCTGACAGGTTATAAACTAAAAACGGGATGAGAAAATTGTATTCCCATCCCGTTTTTATGAATTATTCCGGATTAATTATTTCGCAAAAAAGCGGAAGAGATCGTTTCCATTTGCATAGATCAGTAAGCTGAACAACAATACCATACCGGCGATTTGAGCGTATTCAAGAAATTTGTCGCTAGGTTTTCTACCGGTAATTACCTCGTACAAGAGGAACAATACATGACCACCGTCCAGAGCTGGAATAGGCAGGATATTCATAAAGGCAAGAATAACCGATAGGAATGCGGTGATCTCCCAGAAGCCCAACCAGTTCCACTGCGAAGGGAAGATGCTACCCAGAGTTCCAAATCCGCCGAGGCTGCTGGCTCCTTCTTTAGTAAATACATATTTCATGCTGCTGGCATATCCGGTCAGTTTACCTACACCTTTGTTGATGCCCGCCGGGATGGATTCGAAGAAACCGTAACTTTTGATTTTCGGTGAGTAAATATCGGTTTCAGCCATTAGCTCAATACCGATTTTACCTTTTGAGTCTGGAGTAATAATCACCTGATGCTCTTTGCCGTTGCGGTAGAATCCCAGTTTGATCGGTTTGTTCTGGTTTTTGTAGAGGGCATCCATTGCAGCAAATGCTGTAACTGTTTTCACTCCATTCACGGACGTGATACTGTCTCTTTCCTGAATGCCGGCTTTTTCAGCAGGTTTGCCAGACATGATGCGTTTTACTACCATCGGAATACGCATCAGTGCAAATCCTTTCTTGTCGCGCAACAACTGTTGCATAAAGTCTGCCGGAATAGCCACTGAAACCACCTGTCCGTTACGCAAAACGTTTACCTGTTTCGCTTTTGAAATATCCGACAGGATGTCAGCGTCAAAACGCTCCAGCTCTTTTTTGTCGGTACTCAGCAGGATATCCCCATCATGAAATCCGATGCGTTGTGCTGTTTCGCTGAACTCCATACCCAGTCTGGCATTTTTCAACGGAACGTATTTGTCGCCCCAGGTAAATGAGATCATGGCATAAAGAAAAATCGCCAACAGGAAGTTCATCACCACACCGGCCACCATGATCATCAATCGCTGCCCGGCAGGTTTGGAACGGAACTCGAAAGGCTGGGCGGGCAACGCCATCTGTTCTTTGTCCATCGACTCGTCGATCATCCCTGCAATTTTTACATAACCACCCAACGGAAGCCAGCCCACTCCGTATTCGGTTTCACTGTTTTTAGGTTTGAATTTGAAGAGACTGAACCAGGGATTGAAAAAGAGATAGAACTTTTCGACACGGACTTTGAAGATCCGGGCAAAGATAAAGTGCCCGAATTCGTGTACGATCACCAGTATCGAAAGGCTGCATATAAGCTGTAAAGCTTTGATCAAAAATGACTCCATTGTTTATTGTTTTCTGTTTGTTTTTGAATTGTATTTATAGTAACGACTGGGCAATTGCACGGGCCTCGCTGTCAGTCGCGATGTAATCTTCATATCCCGGATGTTGGATAAATGACGCTTTCTGCATGGTCTTTTCGATGATGTCGGACATTTGCAGGAAGCCGATTTTATCCTGAAGGAAAGCTGCCACGACGATTTCATTGGCTGCATTCAGGATGCAGGGCATATTTCCACCGGTAGCCATCGCTTCGTAGGCAAATGCCAGGTTGCGGAACTTCTTCAGGTCTGGTTGCTCGAAAGTAAACTCTGTGCAGGTTTTCCAGTCCACGCGAGGAGATTTACTAGCTAATCTTTTCGGAAAAGAGAAGGCGTAGCTGATCGGAAGTTTCATGTCAGGCATACCCATTTGAGCTTTGATTCCTCCGTCTTCAAATTGCACCATGGAATGGATGATGGATTGCGGATGCACTACCACCTCGATCTCTTCCGGTTTCAGGTCAAATAACCATTTCGCTTCGATGACCTCAAAGCCTTTGTTCATCATTGTAGCTGAGTCGATAGTGATCTTAGCGCCCATATCCCAGTTTGGATGTTTCAATGCCTGGTGTTTCGTTACGTGTGCCAGTTGTTCAATCGGTGTTGTGCGGAACGGACCACCGGATGCGGTAAGGATAATTTTCTCTACTTTATTGTCCGCTTCTCCCACCAGACACTGGAAAATGGCCGAGTGTTCTGAATCGACCGGTAGGATAGGGGTGCGGTGTTTCAGCGCCAACTCGTTGATTAACTCACCGGCAACCACCAGTGTCTCTTTATTTGCCAATGCAATTGCCTTTCCGGCACGGATGGCCTGGATGGTGGGCTGTAATCCCGAGAAACCGACCATTGCAGTCAGCACCATATCAATCGGTTCTGATTCTACAATTTGGGCAATGGCCTCATTCCCGGCGTAAATTTTAATCTGGAGATCCTTAAGAGCTTCTTTGAGTTCGCCGTATTTTTCAGTATTGGCAATGATTACCGCTTCGGGTTGGAATTGACGAGCCTGCTCAATCAGCAGGTCGACGTTATTATTGGCCGTTAAAGCGTATATTTCGTAAAGTTCAGAATTTTCTGCTACGACCTCCAGAGCTTGGGTTCCGATCGAACCGGTTGAGCCCAGAATGGCCAGTTGTTTCTTCTTCATTGGTTTAAAATACAATATATTGGGATGGATTAACAGGTTTGCCTTTATACCAGATTTCAATGATTACCGGAATGCTTTTCTTATCCGATGAAGTCGCTGTTGTGCCCAACGCTTCCCCTGCATGAACATTATCTCCCGGCGATTTCAATATCCGGCTGCAATTTTTATATATGGAAATATAACCGTCAGTGTGTTGCACCTGGATGAATTCGGTTCCGTTAGGCAGATATCCGGTTTGAATGACATTTCCTTCGAGGACAGACATTACCGGGCTGTTAGCATTGGCAGCGACAGCAATGCCGAATTGCTTGATTGACGGATTAAAGTTTTGCGAAATTACCCCTTTTACAGGACGGGTAAATACGATGCTTTTCTCTCCGTTTGAAGATTTCGGCTGAATGGACAGGTTGTATTTTTCATCCTCTTCGTATTGTGCCCGGTATGCGAGTTCAGCTTTTGACGCTTTCACATTTTCCGGACTAACGCTGATCAGGGAGTCGATCACAGATATAGAGTCGAGTTTGATATCTCCTCTGAGTACCCCTTTCAGATTGGCCAGATATTTATCCTGATTACTGATTTGTTCTTCCAGCGAATCCAGCCTCAGGGCATTGTTTTGAATGTCGTTTCGTGCTTTCACATCCAGGTATCCGGGAAGGAAGTTTTTAATGGGGGTGTAAACGATCAGGGTGGAAACAATTAAAACGGCAAAGATGAAAAGAGCAAGTCCGGCCCAAAAAGCTGAAAGCAACGATAATTTGTACGCCCACACCTCTTCAAGTGTCTTTTCATTCAGTATCGAAAGCTTGTACTGGAAACGGATATGCTGCCAAAAAGTTTTACCTCTTTTTTTCTTTGCCATACGTGGATTTATGAACGACAAATTTAATAAATAATACGTCTCCCGATTGCGTGTTTAGGATTTTTACAAAGGAGAATGGGCTATTTGGATATAAAAAAATCGCTTGCACCAAAGGGTACAAGCGATTGTCGTATGCTTTTGTTTGGATCATTTAGAATAAATGATAGACATTTTGAGGTCTTTGGTCTTCAGTTTTACGGCTGAAGGAGCAAAGTCGTGCGAAATGGCGGTTATCGTTCCGCTGGTGTTTGAGTTCTGTATGGTAAAAGGCACCAGGTAAAACTCTTGTTTTTGGTTGATCAGTGAACTTAGTTTGGTTGCATTTCCCTCCTCTTTTGCTGCTTTGATCTGATTAGCAAGAGCATTCAAATCATCGTTAAGTGCGGTGCGGAGGTTGGAAAATGTGTAGGTGTTGTTTGTTTTTGAGAATGTGGCATAGAGATGTTTCTCTGCATCAAAAGTTATCTTACCGCTAAACAGGGAATCCATCTGCGTCTTTTTAACCAATAAAAGATATGTGGGTGGCTGCAGTACGCTAGTCAGTTTCTCAACGCGTACTGATCCTAAGGCGAGTTTGACTCCATTTAGGCGTTCTGCATTATGTTTAATCAATGAATCGGCCATTTGCCCTAATGGAATAGGGAGTTTGGTAACTAAACCGACTGGCGTTTTTATGTATGAGTAGTTGATCGTATCTAATTCTTGCCAGTTGGTGTTGTTTTGGTAATGGTTGATCTGAAAAAGCTCTTTAGTAAATGCCAGAGGATATGACTGATTGGAAATTGTGTCAGTGTCTTTTTTATAAGTATAATGGAGGAGGATGAAACTCCCGGTAGTTTTAATGATGGCTTTTGTTCCATAGTTTGTGGTGAAATAAAGCCCGGGGATGTACTTGTTAAACTCAGTCGGGTTTTTAGCCTTTTTTACCAATGTATCTATGGAGCCGGCGGGTAACGTCATGTACAGATACCTGGTAGAGCTGGTTGATCTTAGAGAATCAGGTATAGAAGCATCGTAGGTTGATACAGTCTTTTTTCTCCAAAAAGTTAAATCACTTGATTTGGGCGTATTGTGATTAGAGTACAGGTTTTTTCCGTTACTGAATGCGTCTGTATTCTTCATTCTGTACACGGAAATCTGCATGGGCTCCAGAGAGTCACCAACATAGGAAGTATATTGCAGGGCGATAGATGCAGAGTCAAGTGAGAGCAACTCTTCTCCTTTTGTGGTTAACGAGAAATCATCCGGACAGCGTACCTGCCCGAAGTAGTCACAGGTGAGGTTTCCGTAAGTGTCGTCGTGGAATTTCCCTAACAGACCAATGTCAGTCTTGGCATAGATAGAATCTAAGATGACGGTGGCTGATTCGATATTAAAGGTATCGTTGGATACTGCAAGAATGTCAGAATTCGGCTGTAAGATAGAGCCGATCTGGTCTAATGTGTCATTGCATGAGAAAAGGGCGTATGATGCCAAGGCTAAAAACAAATACTTTAACTTCATCTGTCATTAATGGATTTGGTTGGCTATACATGAAACCTGCAGCATCATCATACTTTGAAAAGAATGCCTGTGCATGCCGGTTTCATAGTTGTAAAGTCTATTCAACAGTGCCCAAAAGTAGCAATTAAATTATATGTTAAGCGGGGAGCTGTAAATAATTTTTATTTATTTGCATTCTCCCATACCTTGTCATAAAATTCATTATAAGCATCGATGTAAACATCAGGTTGCTGGTAATCAAGGAAAGGAAGTCCACTGCTGAGTGCGGCAGATTTTACCTCTTCGTTGATGTTTGCGCTACCCTGGATTACGCCGTCTGAAAATTGCATTGCAAACTTGGACAGGTCGGCAAAGGTAGCCTCTTTTCCGACAATTGAAGCAACATCTTCATCAGTAATTCCGTCAAGACGGAGCATTTCGCTGAAATTCGGACGAAATTTGTTCTGGAAGTCGTGATCGTACACAGAATATACGATTTTAGAGTTACTGAAGAACGGATCGTCGGAATATACTTTTTTAATGTAAAGGGGAGCCAAAGCGGTAATCCAGCCGTGGCAGTGGATAATATCGGGAGTCCAGCGGAGCTTCTTAACGGTTTCGAGCACACCACGGGCAAAGAATATACAACGTTCATCGTTGTCTTCATATTCGGTGCCATCGTCGTCGGCTACCGTACCTTTGCGCTGGAAGTAGTCATCGTTGTCGATGAAGTAAATCTGCATTCTGGCAGATTGGATAGATGCCACTTTGATAATGAGCGGGTGATCCGTATCGTCAATGATCAGGTTCATACCCGAAAGACGGATTACTTCATGCAGTTGGTTACGGCGTTCGTTGATACAGCCGAATCTAGGCATGAAATTGCGGATTTCTTTTCCTCGTTCCTGTATTCCTTGGGGTAGTTGTCTGCAAATGGTTGAGATTTCCGATTCCGGGAGATAGGGCATTACCTCTTGAGAGATAAATAATACTTTGGTGGCTTTCATTCTAAAATCAATCTATTCGATTTGGGTCTGCAAAGATAATAAAAATTTTTCGTATGAATATCCGCAGGCTATAGATAATACTTAAAAAGGAGTTCTCCGGGATATTATTTCAATGAGATAAAATCATTTTGCAGCAGAAAACCATTCAATAGTGTAATATAGTAATTAAAAACAAAAGCGGTTTAATTGGATGTTCACCCAACTAAACCGCTTCAATGTTCTATGCAATTGGCAATTACAATGCAGCCAATGCGGCTTCGTAATTTGGTTCATTTACTGTTTCAGGTACCAGTTCTGTATAAACCACTTTGCCGTTTTCGTCAATTACCACAACTGAACGCGCAAAGAGTCCGGCCAATGGGCCATCCACAATATCCACTCCGTAAGCTGCACCGAATCCTTTATCACGGAAAGCAGACAAAGTGATTACTTTATCAATTCCTTCTGTTGAGCAGAAGCGACCACTGGCAAACGGAAGGTCTTTTGAAATGCCCAATACCACCACGTTGTCTTTTTTAGCAGCATCAACGTTGAATTTGCGAACTGAAGTTGCGCAGGTTGCAGTGTCTAAGCTTGGGAAGATATTCAAAACCACTTTCTTGCCTTTTAGTTCAGCCAGGCTCAGGTTACCCAAATCGTTTTTTACCAATTCGAATGCAGGGGCTTCGCTGCCTACTGATGGTAAATTACCTGATGTGTTAAACTCGTTTCCTTTTAATGTTACTGTAGCCATAAATCAATTTGTTTTTTATATTCAGTATAAATAGTGTTCACGACTCAAATAACGTAACGTTCAGAAAATGGTTCAGTGTATCAGGTGGATTTTTTCATTTTTATATTCCGGTTCTTTTCAATAAAGCATCAATGGTTGGCTCCTGTCCACGGAATTTTTTATATAAAACCATCGGGTCTTCGGTGCCTCCTTTTTCTAATATGTTTTTGCGGAATGAGTCGGCAGCCTCCTTGCTGAATATCCCTTTTTGCTCGAAAAGCGAGAAAGCATCAGCATCGAGTACTTCTGCCCATTTGTAGCTGTAATATCCTGCTGCATAACCCCCTGCAAAGATGTGGTTGAATGCCGTGCTGATAGAGACGCCATCCACTTTGGGCAATATCTGGGTTTTAGAGCATGCCTCGCTTTCGAAAACCAGTGGGTCACCGCCGAATGATGAGGTGAGAGTGTGCCACGCCATATCCAGGAAGCCGAAATTTAACTGGCGAACAGTTGCGTACGCCACATTGAAGTTATCCGCTTCTTTGATTTTTTTAACGAGCTCGGCGGGGATTTTTTCTCCGGTTTGGTAGTGCACGGCAAAACGGTCCAGGAACTCTTTCTGGCTCATGTAATTCTCCATAAACTGTGAAGGAAGCTCCACGAAGTCACGGTAAACATTCGTGCCGGAGAGAGATTCGTAGGTGCATTGAGTTAGCATGCCGTGAAGCGAGTGTCCGAATTCATGCAGGAAGGTGTTCACTTCGTCGTAAGTCAGCAATGCCGGTTTGGATGCAGTCGGCCGGGTAAAGTTCATTACCAGCGAGATGGATGGACGGTTGTCTTTTCCATTGAGTTTGTACTGACCTTTGTATTCCGTCATCCAGGCTCCGTTGCGTTTGCCGCTGCGGGGATGGAAGTCGGTATAGAGGATAGCGATGAATTTCTTGTGTACATCATATACTTCGAAGGCTTCCACTTCGGGGTTGTACACCGGGATCTTCTCGTTTTTCTTAAATGTCAATCCGTATAGCTCGGTTGCCAGGCCGAAAACGCCTTTTTTTACATTCTCCAGCTCGAAGTAGGGGCGGAGCAGTTCGTCGTTGATCTGAAATTTGGCATCCTTCAGCTTTTCAGCGTAGTAAGAGAAATCCCACGGCATCAACGTGATGTCTTTATTCTCGTGGCCGATAGCGTAGCCCTGCAGCTCTTTGTATTCTTCCAGTGCAACCGGTTTGTAGGCATCGAGCAGTTTGTTGAGCAGATCGTAAACGTTGTTTTCGTTTTTAGCCATACGGTCGCGGAGGGCATATTCCGCATAGTTTTTGTAGCCCATCAGTTGGGCGATCTCCATGCGGAGTTGGGATATTTTTTTGATTAGCTCACGGTTGTCAAATTCGCCGCCGTTCATACATTTGCTGTTATATGCCATGTAAAGCTTTTCGCGCAGGTCGCGACGGTCGGAGTATTTCATAAATGCCACGTAGCTCGGCATGGAGAGGTCAAATGCCCATCCGGTTTTCTTTTTATCTTTGGCGCGAAGGGCAGCCGCATCGATAACATCTGCGGGAAGTCCTGCAAGCTCGCTTTTGTCGGTCAGTTCGAGCAGGTATTTGTTGGTCTCTTTCAATACATTTTGTCCGAACATAAGAGTTGCTTGTGCCAGGTCGGTCGAAAGCTTGCGGAATTTTTCCTTATCCTCGCCTTTCAGGTTAGCCCCGTTCTTTTCGAAGCTGATGTAGGTGCGTTCGAGCAGCATTTTCTGTTCCGGATTCAGTCCAAGTTTGTCACGTTGGTCATATACCGCTTTCACCCGGTCAAACAGTTTCTCATTGAGCGTGATATTATTGCTGTGTTCAGTCAGTTTCGGGGAAATCTTTTGCGAAAGATCCATCATCTGGTCGTTGCTCTCTGCACTGTTGAGGTTGAAGAATACAGATGAAACCAGATTGAGGATATGGCCCGAATGTTCCAGCGCCTCAATTGTATTGGCAAATGTAGGAGCCTGGTGGTTATTGACAATAGCATCGATCTCAATATTGTGAAGCTTCATGGCTTCATCGAAAGCCGGTTCGTAATGCTCGATTTTGATTTTATCAAAAGGTACTGTCTCAAACGGTGTTGCCGGTTTGATCAGAAAAGGATTGGTTGCTTGTGTCATAATGTAACTGGATGATAATATTACGGTTAGTAATCGTTTTATTCGTTTCATATCTGTTTTTTCTTATGGATGAAGGCAAAGTTAGTGAAAAGTGGTGGATAGCGATGTACGGAGCTTTATAAATGCATGAAGCAGCTTTAGTCGTAAATCTGACAGATACCCTTCACTTTTCCATTTCATCATTCTCTGTAACAATATTGGCATTACCTGTTTTCTAAATCTTTACAAACATCCGGACGCACATTTTTGCACAATAGGCTTTTAGTCAACAGTATGCAACAGTGATTGAACAATCGCATACCTAACGGATAACTTTTCCTAAAACTCTATTCCGGCATCAATCAAAAGTATTTTAGAGTTGTTCTAATTTATCGAAGCCGATTGAAAAGCAGCAAACGAAAACGGGAGCCACAACTTATCCCGTTTCCAGTAAAAGCAGTACGGATATAGTCCGACTAAGATTGTTGTTAAACCTAAGAGCCTGTTTAAATTTTATTGCTCGACTTTTTCAGGACTATTTCGAGGGGGATTTTTTGCTTTTATCCCGCAGATTTAGCTGGCTAAATCAAGGGGGAAAAGTGAAAAATATACCCGAAAGAGGCTAAAAAAGGAGCAAAGAAAGGAGTTTCGCCTCCTTATATGAAAATGTTTCGGTAAAATTTAAACAGGCTCTCACCCTTAAAGCGGAAAATGCCGCATATCATAATATCAGAACATAATACCGGAACCCGATTCCGACACTATACGACTTCTTATTTCTTTTTCCTTTTGCATAAATTGGATGAATGAAAGGCAGCACATGATCCCCGATGCGGGACTCTAAGCTGTCGGGACCACGGGACTCTACCACACCGCATTTAAGCAGATTGGCAGGCGTCTTCCTTTAAGAGTTATTTTTCATCATTATTTAACCTCTAACATTTCGTCATTATTCAACCTTAAATTCAAATCAGTCATGACAAAAATAAGATCATTATTCATTCTGGTTCTTGTATTGCTGGCCGGATGTCAGCAAGAACTAGCCGATTTGGGATCGCTCAGCGATCAGTCACAACTCAAATCCGCCAATGCGGATAAGACAGTTACTTACTACGGCAATGTTGTCAGATTGGGAAATGGCAACGTTAAGACCTACTATACCGAAAGCCTGAGCGGCACGCCTGTCGAGCTGGGTATTATTCTCAACGAGGCCACTTTGTCAAGCCTGCCGGAACAACCCACTTCCATCACCCTTCCCTTCCATCTCAAAGCGGGAAAAACAAACTTTACCCATGCGTTGATTGACTGGAACCCGATGGGACACGAGCCGGCACACGTCTATGACAAGCCCCACTTTGATTTCCACTTCTACTTTGGATTTACCGATGCTCAACGGCTGGCAATCGGACCTAACGATACCGTACAGTTTGCCCACGTACCTGACTCAATCTTCTGCCCGCCGATGTATTGGAAGATTCCGGGAGGAGTACCGCAAATGGGAGCTCACTGGGTCGATTTGCTTGCTCCGGAATTCAATGGGGGGACATTTACCAAAACCTTTATCTTTGGTAGTTATGACGGACGTTTCATCTTCTACGAACCGATGATTACACGGGATTATTTGCTGACTCAACCGAACGAAACCATCGAAATCAGGCAACCGGCTGCATTCCAAAGCGAAGGTTGGTACCCGATGAAATACAGTGTAAGGTATATCAATACCAATCCGAAACAGTATATCATCAGCCTGACCAATCTGGTTTATCATGAGGCTTATGCTGAATAATTAGTAGAAAAGCGAAAGAGCACTTACCTAATCCGGATAAGTGCTCTTTGTTTATAGGGGGATAAATTATTAAACTTACGACCTCATGATTATGAATCATGCGCTCTTACCAACTGAACTATCGCGCCATCAATTCCTTTGCAATTGAGAAAAATTTAGTGAGAATTAAAAAGCACTTACAAGATTGGTGGTAAGTGCTTTTTTGAGTAGTGCGACCCGGGATTGAACTGGGAACCTCATGATTATGAATTATGCGCTCTAACCGGAAACATTCAAAAATCTTTTTCTTGCCGTTTACGCTTCAGTATTCTTCCCAAAATGTAACATTATCTCTTTTGTGATTAAATAAAATGAATAACCAGGTCAGGATTTGAGAATGATGCAAAACATCACGACCTTTGTACTGATATAACTATAGAAACAATTATAAATAGATACGTACTTATGAAAACGGCTAAGATTATTACCGAAAAAGGCGAGATGCTGGTTGAGTTTTACGAGCAGGATGCTCCTAAAACCGTAGCTAACTTTATCAAGCTGGCTAAAGAAGGATTTTACGATGGGTTGACTTTCCACCGTGTAATTCCTGATTTTGTGATTCAGGGCGGATGTCCTGACGGTACAGGAGCAGGTGGCCCCGGTTATTCTATCCCTTGTGAGCTGAAAGGTGGCAACCAGTACCACGACAGAGGCGTATTGTCCATGGCACATGCCGGACGCAATACCGGTGGTTCGCAGTTCTTCATCTGCCATTCGCGCACAAATACTTCTCATCTGGACCGTCAACACACTTGCTTTGGTAAGGTAGTGGAAGGTTTGGAAGTGATTGACCTGATTCGTCGGGGCGATAAGATTCTGAAAATCGAAGTGTCGGAATAATTTCCGATAAAGATATGATAAAGCAAAGGTCAGAAAGAATAGCTCTTTCTGACCTTTGCTTTATCAAATTGTTTCATTATTGTAAGGTGGAATTGATATATTTTATGCCTGTGTTGTCAACAACACAAGCATTTCACAAGGAATCATTTAGTGAGCTTTGAAATTCCATTTGGAATTGTCGCTATTCATATCAAATTTGCCAAGAGTGGGTGTGCTGTCCCCCGAGGAAATCAAAGCCAGTTGTCCTTTCGAATTAGGAACTATTTTAGGCATAATCCTGTAAGTTCCATCGGTCAGTTGATCGATGCGCCACAATTGTTCGGGTGCACCGGTAAATGTTGGTACCGTTATTACTTCTGCATCTGCAGTTGCAGCCAACGCACGGTCAGTGCCTGCGATTACTATTTTGTAGTAAGGTCCTCCGGGGCATCCACCTGCATAGGGAACTGCTGTGATTGTCCATTTCTGATGAGGGCGGAACATGTAGTCTCCGATTCTCACACTAATATTTCCGGTCGGCCAGGTTTTAATCACATCGGCCAACTCCTGCGACGCAACGGGTTTGATCGGTTCGTCAGTGTTGTGACCGAATCCACGCATGCCACCCGGCATTCTTGTAAAGTCCACTACCAGTTCCAAAGCATATCCCCTTCTTTCCGATTCAATTTCGTAAGTGCCTTCTTTGAAGTTGTCTCCGGCAACAGGCCATCCGTTTTTCCATAACAGTGGGCGAATGCCTAATACGCTACGGCCGCCCTGATCCAAATCGGCTTCGAAGTGGCACGACAGTTTTTCTACACCATCACCCAGTATCCAACGACCGAAATGTCCCGGTCCGGTTACTCTTCCTCCGGCAGCAATCACCATTTTACCGCCACCTTCCAGCATATCGCGTCCCATATTGTCGAGGTAAGGGCCTGTAACTTTTCTGGAACGACCGACAACGATATTATAGGTTGAATTCGGACCGTCACAGCAGGTTCCGTGTGTACCTAACAGGTAATACCAGCCATCGCGGTACATCAAATCGGTAGCTTCGCAGTCGATGGCAATATTGATGGCTTTGTTACCTTCTACCCGTTTCCCGGTTTTCGGATCGAGCTCTACAAGACGAATAAACCCGAAATAGGTGCCGTATGACAACCACAAACGGCCGTCAGTAGGATCGAGCAGAAGTCCCGGATCAATGGCATCGTTATCTTCCATATTGGCAGATGAAGCCACTACAACGGGTTCAGTGAACTTAAAATCTGGCGATTTAGGGTCAAGAGTTTTATTCCACATGGTATTTATTTTACCATCGTGTCCGCCACCCAGTCCGCCACCGGTTGAGCCATAAGCAATAAGGTATCGATCGCCGATTTTTATCACATCCGGAGCTGCACCTCCACCTGGGCGTATGGCACCACCGTTCCAGGTCCAACCGTCTTCGGATATTAATCCGCCGCTACCTGTACCAAATGTGTAATACTTCCCGTCACACTCCATGATGGTTGATGGATCATGTATGAATGGTTTCCCGGTTTGTGCGTTCAAAGTTCCGGCTAACAGTAACGATAGCAGGGCTGTTATGCCCATTATTTTAGTTTTAAAGTTCATCTGAGTATAATTTGTTTTTTAAGGTCAATTTGTTTTTCTACCAGTCGTCCCACATTCTGATTTGATGGAAGGACTAACCTGATTTTATTCGCAGCTAATGGAGAGATCTTTGATCGGCTTTCCGTTTTCATCCAGGAAGCGAACACAGAAATCGCTCATTCCCGGACCATTGATTACGGCTCCACGAATGATATTTCTTCCTTTGTTCAGTGTGAGGCGGGGCGATACGCAATCGTCCATAACCATACGCCGGTCTCCCGAAAGTAGCACGGCTTCCTTGCCGTTGAGCCACCACATCGATGCCGAGTTGGATCCTACGGCCATTCTTACGTTTTTCATTTCGCGTGGACAGTCAACCACGGTTACCGACCAAAACAGCACTCCGTAAATGGGCTTTCTTAATCCATAGGCAAAACGGAACAATTTAACATTGAAGTTTTTACTATCCAATGCGTGCCATGCAAGTTCCTGTTCGCCGACCTTTACTTTATCTCCATCTTTGGGGAGAGCCGTAAACTGGTTTGGAAAATACTCGGTTGAGAATGCCGTTCTGAGGTAGCTGTCGGTAAAAACAGCATTGCTACGGTTGGGTTTGTTAATGGGCTCTAATAGTAACCAACGTCGAATGAATCCTTTCGCATCGGGAGCCTTTTTGGTAGTCGTGGCCGGAGTGAAGTATGCGGAGATACTTCGCGTAGTATCGCTTTGGGTAGTACCATTCATTTCGGCTCTTGTGGTAGCGTAACTTCCCTGTAATCCTAATCCTGTCAAAATAGCAGAACTAATCGCTAATGACAATGTTTTTCGTTTAATATCCATGGTAGATTTTTGCGGTTTTTACGTTTGTTGTTCTTGGAAAAATAAGTACACGTACTTTACAAAACTACAAAAATTATTGTTTTATACCACGCGATTAATGAAGGGGTGGATAGGGGAAGTGTATGATTAGTAGCAATATACGAGGTAGTTTATTGTAAAATAGCGTCACAATTTCGGAGGGAAACAAACCCTTACAGTTTGCACTTTTCTCATCCATGCTTAAATGAATTATTTAGCCAGGATTAAGTTTGTAAGAGGCTGTATATGTGTGCGCTAATGTCTTGTGCTGATAAGATTATGCGGTAGTTGATCGTGCTGTGGTCCCTGATACATCCACTAACAGAGGGGCGGTCGTTGTGTTTTTCAAATTGTACCAGACGAGATTTTCGGATGAGGAGATATGAATCTCTTGATTGTGAGTAAAAAACGCAAAACTTTTTCTGTAAAGCTTCTTATTCTATTTCCATTTCTCTGTTTGGGGCTTCGAAATATAACCCAAACCTGCCTCTTTTCTCTCCTCTTTCTCTAAATTCACTCCGGGAGGGATGGCAGTAGCTTTTTCTCTGGTAAAAGGTTGGCCTTGCTTCGTTTAACTGCTGAATTACAGGTCACAGATAATAATAGAGCCATCGTTTCCACAGATCGTACTCTTCAAGAAAATACTTTACATCTTTAAACCGGGCATCTGAAGGAAGAATCTCTATGAAATTCGGATGTATTCCATAGAATTGAAGCATATCTTTTAATGTTCTAAACTCTTTTGTTGGGATGACTCTTTTTAGTCCGTGTTTGTCATCGTACAAATAGTAATCGTAATAATCTACCAGTCTATTGGGTGCGCCTGTTGTAAAATAACTCTCTTTTCTTACTATTTCTTTGTAAAGAGCCAGCTGTCCCTGGTAAATCAGGTTTAAAAACCGAAGCCTTTTTCTTTCAGACTTGATGATACTTCTATATTCAACCAATAATGTCTTGAATCTATAGTTTACCGATTTGTAAGTAAAACCGAAACCCGCAATATCTTTTGGTGTGAAAGCCGTAAAACGAGTACTGTTTTTTTCTCTAAAATACAATACCGACTGAAAAGGCTCCAGATTTATTCCATAAAATACAAATCCGCCCGAATAGGGATCAAAGAATGAAATATTTACCTCTCCGAATATAGTGTCACAATTGTGTTTGATAATAAATCCGGGTGCTTTTTTAGCGGAAAGAGAACCGATACTTAGAATCAATACCACCGCTATAATTGCAAATCTTATTTTCATCATCCTGTTTTGATAAGAGCCTGTTTAAATTTCGTTGCGATACTTTTTAGGACTATTTTGCCCCAAAATTAAGCCTTTTATCTGATTCTCGCATCATCACTTTGCCAACCAACTCCAGCGTTTTGCCCAATCGGACAAAATATCGCTCCTCCATTTCAGTATTGTTTTTCCTCCCTGAATCTTTCCGTCATAGAGTGACAAGTCAGCCTTATCGGTGAACCAGTTTGCACCCAGCTGATAATCGGTTGCATGAGGTTTTCCCGGCCAGTTGTTGGTCACTACGATGCGGCCTTCTCCGGATGCAAATCCAGCAACGCCGGATGTAAAGCGGTAGTTGACCACTTCAGCCTGCTTGGGAATATACCGAAGCGCATATTCTCCGTTTCCCAGATAGTACCCGGGCCATCGCTGGATATTATTCTTGTAGATAGTCTCCATGTAAAAACAGGCAGAGTCAGGCCGAAGGTTAATCACAGGACCCTGGAAGTGAAACTCCATCACGGTACAAAAAGCGACAGTGTCGGCCACAGTGGTAGTCCGGTTAAATATCACCCTCGGACTGTAGGTGAACTTTTCGAAGCTTCCGCCCCAGCTTTCACGGGTCGGGTCAGAGGGATTGCCATCCATCATGTAGAGCAACGAAGGGGTATCGCCCATCTTTACTTCTCCCTTGTAATAGTTTTTGAAGTCTTTTCCCAAATATCCTCTGGCCTGGATGCAATGGCCGTAGTAGTTGGTGCTCCTGATACTGTCAGGGGAATCATTATTGGAAAAGAACCCGTAATAGGAGGAGTTGACTTCAATAAACCAAATGTTGGGGAAGTTCGCTGCAATATAGGCGTAACTGTTTGCGCTCCACTTCTTGTTTGGACCTCCGATCCAGTAAACCCTGATTTTATCTTGAATATCCGGAGCATCGTGTAGTGCCTGGGCCAGATCCTCCAGACCTCCCCAGCCCAATATCCACAAAGGTTGTGTGCTTTTTTTGCGGGCACAGCGGATAATCCACTCCGAACCCTCTGATGCTTCGGCATACCCGATGTAGGGTGCATTGCCCCGGTGTCCCTGCCGGGTAACAGAGCGCAGATAATCAGGTGATGCCAGGCCATTCCGGTGCTTCCGGAGTTGCGGTAGATCTTTTTCGTACAACCCGATCATTCGCAGAATCTCCTTGGTGCTTCCATTGCCATAGGAAGGGGAGGAGACCAGCCCCTCGATATGAAACCGGTCGCTATACATGAGTAAATGAGCCATCGACTGATTATCATCAGGATCGGTGCCACCGATATCTGTGCTGATCAGGATACGTGGTTTTACGGGAACAGGCTGTTGAGCCGCCAGTGTCATTGTAGATAGTACAAAGAGAAGTAGCAGAATGTGTTTTGTCATGGTGTTGTTTAACTAGAATATAATAGACCCTTGACGAAATTACTAATTTCAGCTTTGACACAAAGGTAAATTCTGGTAGAATACGGGTTTTAATTGGGTGAGAGCCTGTTTCCGGGATTAAATTCCGGATCATTCTATTTCCCGTTCCCCGGTTTTACCTAATCGACTAATCCATTCAATAAACCGTAATAAACCGCTCCACCCGTAAGATCCTGCTATAAATCAATAAAGAAAATCCATTCTCTACTGATATATCTCCAAATACCCTACTGGCAATGTTCGTGAAAAGAGTGTGAAGGGTATGTATTAGTCTTTATAAAAGAGAAAAGCGGTTTCAATCTGTTGCTGTATCAGCATTCTTTAAAGAGCAAGATATTGGGTTTTAGCCAGTCTGGATAGGGATATTCCTCACGGATGAAGAAAATAAGCAGGGTTAAAAACAAGACACATAGTTCGGGGAGTATTAAAAGTAGGTGTACAGTCTGTCTTTCCGTTATGTACTATGAATTAATTGGTACCTGTATGTGTTACTGTTTTGGTGGGTTAAACATGTGAAATGCAAGAACATAGGTGCTTGTGATTTGTTTTAATGTACTGTATTCAGATATACAGATTATTCACTTTAAAAACAAAGATCATGAGCCGCAAGAAAATTTATCAGGAGATTGAACACATGATGGGAGTGGTTCCCTCTATGTTCAAGACGTTGCCTGATTCAGTTCTGGAAACTGAATGGCAACTATTCAAGAAAACTCAGATCGAAGATGCCGCTATTCCAGCAAAATATCGTGAACTAATCGGTCTGGGCATTGCAGCAGCAATGAAATGTCAGTTTTGTGCATATTTCCATACTCAGATGGCCAAGCTAAATGGCGCCACTGATGCTGAAATCGAAAATGCCGTACACATTGCTAAGGATTCCTCCGGATGGAGCACTTATATTCATGGAATGCAGATTGACTTTGCACAGTTTAAGAAAGAAATTGACCAGGCTTGTGCACATATCCGTGAAGAGATGCATCTTATGCGTCACTAATAGGATGGATGGCTTTGCTCCGGCAATGTCCTCTCAAAGTCAACCCTTTCTCTATTTGTCTTATTTATTTGAAAATGGAAAAACAGGCGCTTACGTTGAAGGAAGCGCCTGTTTTTTTTTACTCACATTGCGTCCTATCTACTGATGATGACTCCCGAGTCCTTGTGCCGTATTCGTTCCGGAGCTCTATGGGAGGTCTGCCTATTGCGCCCTCCCAACCGCCCCAATCCCGTTAGCTTTCAGGAGGGGAGAAGTAGTGCAAACAACACCGTATTCTGGTTAAGTCGGTCAATAAATGTGCTGCTTTACTTGTTTTTGCTGCTGCAAAAGTCCCCTTCAGGGGATATAGGGGCGGAAAAAATAATAACCCTCCCACTAGCGCGAGTTTGAGCGCAGCGGGAACTCGTGCTGGAAATCTAAACAGCTTGTAGCTGTTTTAGAATTCGAAGAATTCTGCATCATATATTTTGCTCAGTTTAGCCCATTTAGCTTTTTGAAAAGGACAGCTACAAGCTGTCTCAGTTTTAGGCACGGGGTACGCTATAGCAAAACCAGCGCCAGGAGTTACTTTTCAAACTCGCACAAAAAAGAGCTTTTATTCGTTGCATATTTTGCGGTAAATAAGGTTGATATTCGTCGCATTTAAAAATAATCGATGCAGATTATGCATTGTTTAGCTGGGTTATTCGTTGCACGGTTGGTTTTTAATGCCTACGGGCAACGATGTTAGCCTCTCCCGATTCAGGATATGAAAAAGCAAAGGTCAGAAAGATTCGTTCTTTCTGACCTTTGTCTTTTTTCACTATCGCTAAACCCGCGCCAAGAAGTTACTTTTCAAATTCGTGTGAAGGAGAAGCCATAAACAGCCCATTTCCACACATTTCATGCGATCACGCACACCCGGCATGCGATCATGCACAAAAACCGTGCGATGTTTAACACTTTTACTGCGATCACGCACAGAAAGTGTGCGGTGTTTAACACTTGGCGTGCGATCACGCACACTTTGGCTGCGTGATCGCACACTTTCGGTGCATGCACGCATGCTTTTTATACGCGAACGCAGTAAAAGTATGCGATCACGCACTCTTTTACTGTGATGACGTAATTCCGACAGGATTCACTTATTTTTGAAGTGGGATAACCGACTACCAGAATACGAAATCGTTTGCTTCCACTAGCGCGAGTTTGAGCGTAGCGGTAACTCGTGCTGGAAATCTAAACAGCTTGTAGCTGTTTCAGAATTCGAAGAATTCTTCATCCTCGTGCGTAAAGGCAGCTCCAGTTCCTCCGGATAAACAGTGGAAAGTTGTGGAACCGTCGGTGGGATTTGCAATCCCACCTTTTAAATAGTAATAGGATTTACAATCCGACAACAAACTATTCCGCTATAGAAATAAGCATTTTAGCAATGACGCTAATATATTACCTATTTTTATTCGTATTACAAATGCTTATAATAACAAAGGGGCGGATCGCAGATCACGCCCCGACGGTACATCATTCTTATACGGTTTCATATCCGGTGATATGCGAGGCAATCACTCAATCTTTAAATACTTTATAAAGCTCTCCATCAACGTAAACTTTGTAGTCATTTGTTCGTAGACCCGCAAAAAGTAAAGGTCTAATCTTTTCAATTCTTATATTGTGGATTTCCTTTACTCCAACTTTAAATTCGTATGATTTTACGAGATCAGCAGAAGCCGTTCTTAGATCTCTTATTATTGTCTTTCCATTGACGGATATTTTAAGGTTTCCCCAGAATTTATTGAAACTAAAGAAAATTACTTGTTTCTCGATTTCGCCAATTTCTACTGTAAATTTCATATGAGCTGTTTAATTGAAACTCGTTATATGTGAAATGATTAATCGGAGTGAAGTTCCCCCACTAGCGCGAGTTTGAGCGTAGCGGTACCTCGTGCTGGAAATTCAAGCAGCTTGTAGCTGCAAATTACACCCCTAAATTAGGCAACACAAAAGACTTAGTATTAGTATGCAGCCTGATCCATAAGCCGGGATTGGCATTTAATTGCTGCATCGCCTCTTCTTTATCAGCACTTATACGGGTGTTAAGCACGTTGGCATACGTCTGAATCTTAGCAGGAGCAGAGTCGGCATCAACTACAGACTGAACGATCTTTTTGGCTCCTAATATTGCAGCCGGCCCTAATGTGAGGATGTATTTAGCGGATCTGCACTCCTTTTCATCACTTTCACTAATAATACTGCCTCCCGCTTTAAACTTGTTGATGTGGTGTTCCAGTATGGTGCTTGAAATCGGGATAATCCCTGCAACATGGTGATTCAGTGCACCGGAGAAAGGTTTTATATAAGCCAGGTGTGATGCTTGGTTTTGTTCCGGACCGTGTCCGATAAAGAATATATCCAAACCGCCCAGCTCTTCCAGTTTAGTCAGATACCCGATCAGCGAAGACTCTATATCTTCCGTATCCGTACGCATGGGAGTGAAGCTTTTTATCTTTTTGAAGAAATCATCTCCCAGTATGCGCTCAAAATCACGCACAAAACTTAACCCGTTCTTCATCCCCATAGGTGCAAGGGCATCCTGAGTAAAGACATTCAGCCGGGCAAGAAGCGCATCCTGTTCGGTGCCCTTTGCAATCTCTCCCAGCAAACGGTGCAACTCCTGCGCTCCTCTTCCGCCAAGCAGGGCAATATTGATATCTCCTTCTTTGGCCGCCGCTGTACTGTACAGCTCATTTAACATCGCCTTGCCTACCTCTGCTTCACTTTCAAGTACTATCGGTGAAATACCCTGATCGGTGTATTTAAATTCCTGGTCGCTGTTTTGAGACAACCACACATTGCTATTATTCTCGTCTCTTGTAAACGATGAATGATTTACAGTCATATTTATTATGGATGATTTTGGGGCAAGTACATTGGCGCCCGGTTAGTATGATTTCTATTCTTTCAACCGATATGTTCGGCGTACGTATTCATCTATTGCATGTTTCAAATTCACGTACCCCCGGGATTTATAAAACGCAGCATTCTCATACCCGACTGGAAATCCTTGCTCCACATAATTACGATTAAGGGAAACAGTGAGAGGCATTAGATTCGAATGAACATTACCCTCTGACATAGAATTAATATCCAAATAAAGTATTGACAATTTGTTCGAGAAGTCACATTGATTAAGCTTCAAACATTTGATTGCTTTACCTACATTGGAACGAAAATAGAGCTCCTCATTGAGAACATCGGCTACAAATTGCCATTGTCCGGGCTTCACGCTATCGAGTAAATTCCACGAATAGGTCAAAGGAGACATCTTACTGCTATCATACGATTTCAAAAGGTGGGCCGCTTTTTCAAAACGATCATCCCATTTCCGGGAATAAAGATTGAAGGGTTCTGCACCTCCGAATGCCTGGTATTTATTCAAACTTTGCAATTCTTGCTGATAGGGTTTATTGCAAAGCACTGGAATTGGCATTGCCTTAGCTGTTGATACCCGAAAAACGCCATCAATTATCTCTAAAGCAGCAGTGTTTCCCTTTTTATCGCTCACAAAAAAATGACTGCCGGGGAATGTTGGCCACCAATCGATCACCGGTGCCTTATCGAGATTGGCGATTAGCTCTGGTACAGAAGCATAACGGTCGAGCTGATATTGTATCCATTGGGCCCAAAACATAGATGCTTTGGTGCTGTCAGGGGTCGAAAAAGTTTTATCCAAATAAAGCTCCACGATGAAAAGCCCTTTTTCATTCATTCCGTAGCAGGGCATATCTATTCCAAGGAGGTTGAAGCTAACCGATCCATATTTAGACTTCCATTTGATCCGTTTTTCAGAAGTAGCTATCTCAGCGGTCAGAAAATTCCAACTCAGACTCTGTTTTTCTATCCCCCTGGGATTGACTACGACTATCCCGGGCATTGTTTTCCAGTTTTCATTAAATCCGATCGTGCAATAGCCTTTTCCTTTTAACATAAAAGCCGAACAGGCATTTGATGAGAATGTATTTAGCACGAAGACTCCTATCAGGAGAATAGAGAAATGAAAAATAGATTTTTTCATAGTGATCCTTATTGCATTGTTGTATAATTAGGAATTGTAACTTGAATCATTTACGTTTCATCTGCAAAATTAAGCGAATGGAAGGAAATAGCTGTAATAATCATTCCTTTTCTTATCGGTCTGCTCTGTCGCTAAACCCGCGCCAATGGTAGCTCATTTTGCCAGCCGGGAGGCTGGCTTCCAGCACGAACGAAGACAGAGTCTTCGCTCAACTACCTAACGACCAACCGACCAACCGACCAAACTACGGTTATCGAACGCTACTCCGAACGGAGGATTAAGTATTTGAGGTTCTGGGATTCTCTTCTGTGAATCTCATATACTTATCAAATACTAAGATATGATCTGCATAAAACATAAAACAGACTAATATAACGGCATAAATCAGGGAGAGCCAACCTGACAAGGTGGAAATTACAAGTTTGTATTTAATCGTCAGGACAACTAAACCCAGTGAAGGGGCCAGTGCGTAAAACAACATTCTATAGGTTATGTCCGGATTTAAGATGGTTTCGCTTATCTGTTTCCGTACAATAAACTTGCTCCTTTTATAGCTGGTAAATAAGCCTTTCTCTTCCCAGATTAATACTGGTAGTATCATAAACTGGATCTGTCTTATAGCTCTTATTTTCAATCTTAAAGGTAAATCACTAATCGATGAAAGTCCGTTTGCAACATTGATGGCAGTCACTTTAAGAGTGAAATCTAAATCTTCAGTCTTGCTATAAGTATTACTGAATAGAAAGTCGAAGATCAATAGAGGAATACTGATTATAACCCAACCCAGTGACAAAAGCAAAAATAAGATGGTTCTTACATTCAGTAATCTCCATAAAGCTTGAACCAGATTCTCATTTTCTTCGGTTTTGTCCTGTTTCATCATTTGTAATAAAACGACACACGCCAGAATTAAAGAGGTAGAGAAAAACCAAAGACTAAAAAACGCAGTTGTAATACTTCCCTCAATATTCGTTTCATAAAGATCAGCTGTGCTCAATGCAAAGGCAATGTTTATTGCTATGATAGCCAATAATGGTATTGTCCATACTGGTTTTTCTCTGAAGATTAGAATGACTTCTCTTAACGATATTGGTTTTCCTGATCTTGTATTGATCTCTGTCATTTGTTGATAATGTTTTGTGTGTTCTCTTTCTGTTTAATTCTTTTGCTGCCTACTAATTTCCACAAAAAACAAACCTAAACCGCTGTAGGTCGTTCAGCGACAGGCTTCAGTCTTCGTTTACGGAAAATCAAAGCCGCCACATTTATCTACCTATTTGATGGGCCCCAAGAGTGTTTTATTTTTTCTCAAATAATTTCCCGTTTTTGTCAAATCGTAAACATGCAAAAGGTAATTCAAAGCTGTCCCCCAGACTATTCAATCTTATATCCAACACAGTTACATCATCTATGTTATATGAATTTACATGATAAAGAATTAAAGTATTATCTGGTAATAAAAACCAAATCGAACTAGCATTCCTTTTACTGGTGATTTCAATAAATATTGCTTTCTTAATGAACTCGCTATCGAGTTTATAATTGCATCCACAATTTATTCTTTCAGAAGTCTTTATTGCTTTTTCTAAATCAAATGATGGCTTGATATTGTTTGTGGTATACCATTTTAAACTTTCGATATATTCATCTTGCTTCTTCCAATCGGATGGTTTTTTATTAACTTCTTCTATATTGTATTTGTTTATTCCGCTATTATTGAAGTAGTATATATCAAGCCGGGCACTTGAATCTTGTTTTAGATAATTTGTAATGAAAGATATAGCCTGAACACGTGATATAATTTCTTTATAGTCTTTTTTTATCGAATCTCTTGAATAGAGGGTACTACCATATTTACTATCCAAAAATTGCAGGTAGACATTTGGTAACATGTATTTGTTTTTGAGCGAAACTTTTATCGTCTTGGGCTCATCCCAAATGTACCGACCTCTACCATATACTTCTTCGGAAGAAATTATATCGAAATCTGTCGATAATTCTGAAATCTCTTTTTCGAATGAATATGCACTTAACTTATATAGTTCTTTCGTGTTGTTTCTTATAATCTGATTCACAATGTATTTGAGTAAATCATCTCCTTTTAAAAGTTTATCAAGATTGATCTTTTGCTTAAAAAGTTTATTCAGTAGCAAGTCGATCTTAAAATCGTAAGTGGCTCTGTTTGATCTGTTTTTGTATGGAGTGTTAAAGCCAGAGGGGCATTTGCGAGATGTGAAAATATCAGATATGTCTTTTTTGTTGTAAAGCAAAATCAAATATTCCCGGTTATATATTGGTGTCCCCATCCCACAATATGAAATTCGATGAGACTTAAAAAACTTCGGGAAATGGTGATAAGTGCTATAGAGGTTATACCTATACAGATATTCATTTAATTCGGATTTGTAAACATTGATGTCCGTTAGTTTTTTGAATATGAATTCCTTTTGTTTCTGGTTCCAATCGAACTTACTCTTATTATTGTCATTAAATCCTTTCAATAATTTATCTGGACTGTTTTGTGTAAAAGTAGTATCAATTCCAAGTCTGTTTAGTAATTGTTCTTCTTTATCGAATCTGACAAGTTGTGTATATAGATTATTAATCTTCTTTTTATTGGACAGTACTATGGTATCTGACTTGAATATTTCTTCATTCTTTGAAAAATACTGATTCTGATATATGTTTTTTATGATAACTATTTTATCTGGGAGAGTTTGGCTTATTATAGATAAATACCAAAATGACATCACTAGTATGATTGTTGATTTATTCATTGTAATAATATATTTCTAAGTATCTGCATGGTTTCCGTCCGTAGTCTGCTAATGGCCTCTGTTAACAAATCCAATCCGCAGTAAGTTGTTAGGCGACAGGCTCTTGTCTTCGTCATCAAAAGATCAAAGCACGGCTTTATTTTCTTTTAAAAATGGCCCGAAAAATCCACACCAAAATATCAGATTTTCCGATCGAGACCCAAAAATAACCATTCCTTTTCGATTTATATCTGCTTCACCACATTCATAAAGCAAAAAGACGTGTCCCTGGTGTATCAAACCTGTCAGGTTTATCCTCAATAACAGCAGTCCCTTTCGGGTGCAGCGGTTTTTAACCGCTGATTATCATCGAATATTATCGCGGTTAAATCGCTATCGGGACGCGACACTCGAAAGTTCATCTCTTAAATCAGTTAATCCCTTAGTAGATTAATTTCATGTATTGTCGTAACTGCTAACTGCTTTACTAGAAATATTCAATTCAGTAATAGGATGGAATTGATGTTGTAAATTGGAAATATGAATTACGCGTCAAGCGGCCTGAAGCCGCTGGACGCTAGCGGCACACACCGACTGGATAGACGACCATCAGGATGGCTTTGTGTTTGAGGTTGTCGGTTGCTAACCAACTAAGGTGTTTCCGGTATCTATCGAATAAGCTACAAAATAGCCAGATTCGGCCTTTCTCAGACTATCCTCCGCTACAGCTCCGCTGTTCCTCCAGTGCAACTCCAGTGTAACTCCAGTGCTGAAGTTAGTGCGAAAAGAGATAGGTTGTTTTGAATTGTTTATTTGGGGGTATGGATGGTGGTAATTTGTAACATTGAGGTGCGCTTTTATGATGAATTGAAAGCGCTTGCTGAAGGGCCTTGAAAATCGAGTGTTTTGTGATGATTCCTGAAAGTATTTAGTGGATGAGGGAGGTGGTTTTCGGCTTTATAAAGAATGGTGTGGGTAACTCTATTAATTAGGAAAAATATTTTCCTAAACTTCGTGTGATTATTCTGAGAAACAGGACATAAATCAAAATAGCAAGCCACGAAACGTAGTTCGACGCAGTCAATCCACGAATGAATATAGAGAGGCTAACTTGCTGAGATCATGAATAAATAAAACCGAATATCACAAATTCTTTTCCAAAAATGGAAAAGAAAAGATACTTTCTTATTCGTAAATTCGTGGCTTAGAATTTTCTTAGATTTAGCTATCTTAGAAATACCACCCATACAAACCGTTATAGAGCCTGATTTTCCGGATTTAGGTGATATTACGTCGCAGAATGTAAGATGCGCTTTTGACATTTTGCTACTCTTACAATTGCAAAATACGCCGTTTTTCAGTGATTGATCCTCTAGGGACACTATAGGGATCCTCTAAGGATCCTTCGGGGATGGTCTATGAAATGGCCAGTGTATTAAATAATAGCGTAAATCTGTCTTTTTGTAAGGAAATGTCGATCAAATGGGATTATAATGATATTTGCAGCTTCGATCTTGATTCAAGGGGGATTGTACCTGTGCAAGTACCTGAGAAATGATATTGCAGGACCTATCTCTTTGGATAGGTGGTTATTCGCTGTGCCAGTGTGGTCTGATTATAAATAATTCGGTTCTTGATAAAGGCAATGTTAATGAAAATTCGGCGGGATTTCGTACCTTTGCCCCTCAAAATTAAAGGTGTAATTATAGATGAAAGTAATTGAAATGATTCAGTCCGCCAAAAAGACGGCGTTTTCATTCGAAATTTTGCCTCCGCTGAAAGGAAGCAGCATCGAAAGAGTTTTCAGAACCATCGACACTCTTCGCGAGTTCGATCCTAAATATATCAACATCACAACTCACCGTAGTGATGTCGTTTACAAGACGGTGGATAACGGACTTCTGAAGCCGGTCGTAGAGCGTAGCCGTCCGGGTACTGTGGCTATTGCAGCTGCTATCCAGAATAAATACGGCATTACCGCTGTGCCACACATCATCTGTAGCGGTTTTGGCAAGGTAGAGACAGAGTACGCTATGATCGACCTGAGCTTCCTGGGGATTACCGACCTGTTGGTACTTCGCGGAGATAAAGCCAAATCGGAGAAATCATTCAAAGCGAAAGAGAACGGCCACAGCCACGCGCTTGATCTGCAACACCAGATTAACGACTTCAATCAGGGACACCTGATCGACGGTGGTAAAATGGATCCGTTGACCACTCCATTCTCTTATGGTGTAGCCGGTTATCCGGAAAAACACGATGAGGCCCCAAACCTCGATTCAGACATTTACTGGTTGAAAGAGAAGGTAAAAGCAGGAGCGGAGTATATCGTTACCCAGATGTTTTTCGATAATAAGAAATATTTCGAGTTTGTGGATCGCTGTCGTGCCGAAGGTATTACCGTGCCTATCATCCCGGGATTGAAGCCACTGACCGTTCTTGACCAGTTGACCGTGCTGCCAAAAATCTTCCACGTAGATATTCCTGAAGATTTTGCCAAGGAGCTGCGTAAATGCAAATCCGACGAAGAGGCTCGCATTGCGGGTGTGGAATGGTGTACCATGCAGGCCAGGGAACTGATCCAGCACGGAGTTCCAAGCATTCACTTCTACACGCTGATGGCAACCAAGAGCGTGAAAGAAGTAGCTCAAATTGTATATTAATTATACCTGTTGAACGTAATACGTTGTACGTTTTACGTTGATGACTGTTTGGTTTTAGGTAGAGTTTCTATCTTTCCAAACGTATAACGTATGACGTAAAACGTTTAACTTTAAAATATGTTTTTTCAAGATGTGATCGGACAGGAAGAGTTGAAGCAGCGTCTCATTCAGACGGTGCGGGAGGGGCATATTGCCCACGCCCAGCTCTTTTGCGGCCAGGAGGGAGTCGGCGCGCTTCCGATGGCATTGGCTTATGCCCGTTATGTGCATTGTACTCATCCGCTTGAAAACGACGCTTGTGGCGAATGTCCTTCCTGCCGCAAGTACAACAAACTGATTCACCCGGACCTCCATTTCGTATTTCCGATTGTCAAAGCCGACAAGAAGAAAAAAGAGGTTTGCGACGACTTCCTTCCTGAATGGCGGGAGTTTGTCCTGAAGAATGGTTACTTTTCCTATAACCACTGGCTTGGATTTCTGGGTAGTGAAAATGCGCAGGGATTGATTTACGCCAAAGAGAGCAGCGAGATTATCCGCAAACTTTCGCTTAAGACCTATGAGGCGGAATATAAAATCATGATCGTGTGGCTGCCCGAGAAGATGCACGATGTCTGCGCCAATAAACTGCTCAAGATGCTGGAAGAGCCACCGCAAAAGACGCTTTTCCTGCTGGTTGCCGAGCAGCCTGAACAGATGCTGACCACCATTCTTTCGCGCTGCCAGCGGGTGAATGTCCGTCCGATTGAATCGGAAACGTTGCGTTTGGTATTGAGTACCCGTTACGGACTGACCGACCAGGATTCGGCTGCCGTGGCTCATATTGCCGGAGGAAACTACCTCAAAGCCATCGAAACCATTCAGCTGAATGAAGAAAATCAGCTTTACTTCGAATATTTTACCCGTTATATGCGTCTGGCCTATACGGTAGCCAATATGAAGCGGGCCGATAATCCCCTGCTGAAATTCAACGCGTTGAAAGAGCTGAAGGAGGTGGCTGATGAGATTTCAGAGCTGGGCCGTGAACGTCAGAAACAGTTTCTGGCCTATTGCCAGCGTTACCTGCGCGAGAACTTTGTCCTGAACCTGCGCGTGCCATCACTTAGCTACCTGAATGCCAAAGAGGCGGCTTTCTCATCTAAATTTGCACCGTTTATCCATCACCGGAATGTATTCCAGTTCTTGGAGGCATTCGAACATGCCGAAGTCGAAATCGGGCAGAACGTTTATGCTAAAATGATCTTTTTTGACCTCGCCCTGAAAGCCATTATGTTACTTAAAAATTAATCAGCCGGTAAACTTCTCATTCATACCGTTGTTATTTAGATTTTCGGCATAGAAAATGATTATATTTGTAGGCTTCTTTTCCGAAAGAGGCTTTTTTCATTCAACTCAATATATATACTTTACGCTTAAATGGATTTTAAACACGATAATAAGGGCTGCAACATGAACAAGAAAGGTTGCAGTACCAAAATGGATACCAAGCTCAATACCTTTGATTGGCTGTGCGACATTGACGAAGCACACAACGAATGTGAGTTTATCGAAGTCCAGTTTAAAAATACCCGCAAAGGGTATTATCGCAACAGTAACGGACTCCGTCTTGAAAAAGGCGATGTGGTAGCGGTAGAAGCTACTCCGGGACATGATATCGGTACGGTGACCTTAACTGGCAGATTAGTTATTCTTCAGATGAAGAAGATGAATATTCGTCAGGATAGCGCAGATATCAAGCGGGTTTACCGCAAGGCTCGTCCGGTGGATATGGAGAAATACGAAGAGGCGAAAGCCCGCGAACACGAAACCATGCTTCGTTCCCGCCAGATTGCCGATGAGCTGAAGTTGAACATGAAGATCGGGGATGTTGAGTATCAGGGGGATGGCAATAAAGCTATCTTCTACTACATAGCCGATGATCGTGTCGATTTTCGTCAACTGATTAAAGTTTTGGCAGATTCGTTTAAAGTGCGTATCGAGATGAAACAGATCGGGGCCCGTCAGGAAGCGGGTCGCATTGGCGGTATCGGTCCCTGTGGCCGTCCGTTGTGCTGCTCCGGCTGGATGACAAACTTTGTATCGGTGGCTACCAGTGCCGCACGTTATCAGGATATTTCATTAAATCCGCAAAAGCTGGCCGGCCAGTGTGCTAAGCTGAAATGTTGCCTGAACTATGAAGTGGATAGCTATGTGGAGGTACAGAAAGAACTTCCATCACGCGAAATACCGCTTGAAACTCAAATGGGTACTTTCTATCACTTCAAAACAGATATCTTCAACCGGTTAATGACTTATTCAAGTGACAGAAACGTATTGGCGAATCTGACAACGATACATGCTGACCGCGTTTTTGAAATTATCAGTCAGAATAAAAAAGGCATCAAGCCCGAAAATCTGTTGGAAGAACCACAGAAAAAAGCTCAGCCGAAAGACTTCCAGGATGGAGTGGGAGAGGAGAGTCTGACCCGCTTCGACAGGGAAAAAAGGAAAAAAATAAACAACGGTCGTGACCGCGACCGGGATCGTGACCGTGATAGAAACAGAGGCAACAGACCGAATAATAACCAGAACCAGTCACAGGCAGCACCCGGTGAGAGACAGTCAACGGGGGAAGGCGGAAATCAAAACCGCAATAACCAGAACCGCAGAGGCGGCGAACGCCCGAGCCGTCCGGAACGCCCAGAACGTCCGCGTAATGAGCGCAGTGATCGCAATGAGCGTAACGACAGACCAGAACGTAACGACAGGCCTGAACGTCAGAACAGACCGCCACGGAACCAGCGTCCTAACCGCCCACAGCGTCCCGAAAACCCTGAATCCTCAGAGAAATAAATAATCGGGTGTCATTCAGTGATTTATCAGCTGAATGACACCTCTTTTTTATGTGTTTTGAATTGAAAAGATTATCTGATATGCTTTGTCTCAGAAAGATATTACCCCTTTTAGCACTACTTTTTATCTGCGCATCCTGTCATTTTGACCAGACTTTTACCGAATTCAGGGATTTCTCCGAAAAGGGATGGAACAGATACGACACTCTGACTTTTTCACCGGAAATAAAGGAGACAGGGAAGTATAACCTCTTTGTTGATACCCGAAACAATAACCAATACAACTATCAGAATGTATGGATGTTTATCTCATGCAAACAGGATTCGGGAGTCTTATTTTCTGACACTTTGGAGGTTAAACTGGCCGATAAGCTGGGAAACTGGTTTGGTTCAGGATGGGGATCATTGTATGAACTGACTACTCCTGTGAAAAATAGTTTTACATTAAATCAGGGAAAACACTACACTTTCAGGATTGTACAGGGCATGAGGGATTATGACCTGAAAGGCATGGAAAGTGTAGGTTTTCACATCGAAAAGGCCCAATAAAACTCTTCGGTAGCAATTCCATCAACTTTATTTGCTTTACAGCAAAGAATTAGCCGGTTGGCGTGAACCGGTTAGTCGTTTTTGCCGTTAAAATTCTGTAAAGCATTAGTTTGGATATGCCGTCGAATAAAACCATAAGCAATGAAGGATGGACTACGCTGATCCGTCCCAAAGAAAATATCTGGAAACTGGATATAGCTGAGCTGTGGCAATATCGCGACTTGCTGTACATGTTTGTCAAACGCGATATTGTCACTTTTTACAAACAGACCATTCTCGGCCCGATCTGGTTTTTTATCCAACCTGTATTTACGACCATTATCTACATGGTGGTTTTCGGCGGCCTGGCTAAGATTTCTACAGACAGCTTGCCGCAACCTCTTTTTTATATGTCAGGCATTGTCTGCTGGAACTATTTTTCTGACTGCCTTACACGCACATCTACTACCTTTACTGCCAATGCAAATATATTTGGAAAAGTATATTTCCCACGATTGATTATTCCGTTTTCAGTCGTCATCTCCAATATGATCAGGTTGTTTATACAGCTTTCTCTTTTCGTACTGTTATACATCTATTTTATGATGAGGGGAGCACCGGTTCATGCCAATGCGGTTGCTCTGCTTTTTCCTTTTTTGATCCTCTTACTGGCAGGATTGGGACTTGGTTTCGGACTTGCTTTTTCTTCCATGACAACCAAATACCGCGACCTGACCTTCTTACTGACGTTCGGTGTACAGCTTTGGATGTATGCCACGCCTGTTATTTATCCGCTTTCCACGATTTCGGAAGAGTATAAGTGGATCGTGGCTCTCAATCCATTGACAGCGATTATCGAAACGTTTAAATATGGATTTCTCGGACAGGGTACATTTTCACTGCTTTATCTGACATATAGCCTTATAGTTACCGTGGTTTTACTTTTTGCAGGTGTTGTAACCTTCAACAAAGTACAACGTAGTTTTATGGATGTCGTGTAATAACTTCGGATATGAATACCATCGAATTCAACAACATCAGTAAACAGTATCGCCTGGGACAAATCAGTACCGGTACGGTTTCGCACGACCTGAATCGTTGGTGGGCCAGGTTTCGGGGGAAAGAAGATCCTTACCTGCAAATCGGAGAGATAAACGACCGGTCGCACAAAGGAACGAGTGACTATGTGTGGGCATTGCAGGATATAAACTTTTCGGTGGAGCAGGGCGATGTTGTCGGCATCATAGGCAAAAACGGTGCCGGTAAATCTACTTTACTCAAAATATTGTCCAAAATTACAGCTCCCACCACCGGCGAAATCAGAGCCCGCGGTAGAATCGCATCTCTGCTTGAGGTCGGTACCGGGTTTCATCCTGAAATGACGGGGCGTGAGAATATATACCTGAACGGAGCTATTATGGGCATGACTCGTTCAGAAATTACACGTAAGCTGGATGAAATCGTTGATTTTGCCGGAGTGGAACGTTATCTGGATACTCCGGTAAAACGCTATTCATCGGGCATGATGGTCCGTTTGGGATTTGCTGTTGCAGCTCACCTTGAACCTGAAATACTGATCGTTGACGAAGTGCTGGCTGTAGGTGACGCCGAATTTCAGCAGAAAGCGATTGGGAAGATGCAGGAGGTATCCCGGGGTGAGGGTAGAACTGTGTTGTTTGTGAGTCACAATATGTCTGCAGTCAGATCATTGTGTAAGAAAGGACTAGTTTTGAGTAATGGCCGATGCGAAAAATACGGTTTAGTTGAAGATGCGATACGTTATTACTTAGAGAATAGCGTGATTAGTAGGAACTTTGAATTAAGACAACATATACAGATTCAAAATGCCGGGCTTGAAGTGAAATCAATTTCGATAAATGGGAAATCAGATTGGATCATCGATATTGATCGGGAGCATCATGAATTTGAGATTACAATTTGCGGATTTCTAAAGGGAAAGAAACGAATGGCGCTGGAAGTCCGTTTTTTTGATGTCATTGGTCTGCCAGTGGCATTCTTTTCCGGAGGACACACTTATGGTGAAATCCATGAATACGAAGGCGAATTTATGTTTTCGGAAAGGATAAAAATCCCTCACAATCTGACCAAGGGGTGTTTTAACGGTTATATAGCTCTGACTTACCCCGGATTTGAAACCTATTTTGAAACTGATCGGTCCATACAGCTTAATGTTGAGGGTTTAATACTTTATACAGGACATGTGTTTGAATATGAGAATGCAGGACTAATTGTCCTCGAAAAAGCATAAAATGGTATATATGAGTTTTATATCAAAGTAAGATGAAGATAGTATTCGTTACATATGGTGATAGAGTCTATAAATATGCACGAAAGAGAATTGAGGCAGAAGCCAGGCAATTGCACATTTTCGACGAGTTTTATATTTACACGGAAAAAGATTTACCGGATTATATAAAAAACTCTCCTTTGATGGCATTTGATAAAGGAGGTGGATATTGGATATGGAAACCTTTTGTAATCTGGAACACTTTAAAGCAGCTTAATGCGGGTGATGTGATATTTTATGCTGATGCAGGGTGTACTTTAAAGAAATCGAAAGAGTGGACTTATTATATTAAGGCGCTACAAGAAGGATATAACGGCATTTTGTTTCAATATAAAAATCAGAATTATAACTGGTGGTACGAAAATAAAAGTCCTTTACTCAAATATTGGACCAAAAAAGGAGCTGCCGAATATTTTGATTCATTGGGTTTTGATCGAAGCTGGCAGGAAGAACCGCAATTGGTTGCCGGGGTATTTTTTGTAAAGAAAACCTATTACAATGCCCTGATCAATGATTGGTATCGCTTAGCATTGTTTAATCCATATCTGTTTACAGATGAGTTAATTGCTGAAAAATCAATCCAGATTGAAGGTTATATCAATCATCGCCATGATTTATCAATTTTCTCAATTTTGGGATTAAGGTTTAAAACTGAAGAGAATTATCTCATTTTGACCGAGAATATGGAAGAATGTTCAAAAGAAAATGCGATCAGAACAACACGTTTGAAAGACAGAAATCCAATTATAGAATGGGTTAAATCGTGGAAGAATAAATAGATAATCTTAAGTGGGGTTTTGAATAAAAGATTATGTCTTCATGAAACTATCGGTTATAACAGTAAATCTGAATAATGCACATGGATTACAAAAGACCATTCTGAGCATTATTAGCCAGACCTTCCAGAATTTTGAATACATCATAATTGACGGAGGTTCGGTTGATGATAGTTTGAAGATCATAAAGCAATATCCGGATAACATTAGCAAGTGGGTCAGTGAACCGGATGATGGAATCTATCATGCAATGAATAAAGGAATCCGGTTGGCGCAGGGTGATTACCTGCTTTTCCTGAATTCAGGGGATCAGTTATATGCGTCAGATACTTTGTGGCAGGTTTTCGAAACAGAACATGATCAATCTATCCTTTACGGAAATGTTTGGGTTACACCGGAAGATCGTGTGATTAGATATCCCGGGAAACTCACAATGGCATTCTTGTATGAGCAAACGATTGTGCAACAGTCAATTTTCTATAGGAGAGATCTTTTTCACGATTTACAATTTGATGAATCGTACCGTCTTATATCGGATTGGATTTTTTTGATGGATCAGGTTGTTTTTAAAGCCTGCTCTTATCTCTATGTAGATCTGATAATTGCGAATTATGATGCAACCGGTTTAAGCTCAGAAAAAGATAGTATATCGCTTATTCGTAAAGAGCGGGAGCTATTTTTGCCAACCCGATTCCCTGAATTGGTATTGGATGATTTTCAGACCTTTTTTATGTTGAGAAAATCAGAGTTGTATGAAAGTGTGGTTTTCTTACAACGTACGACCGGCTTAAGAAAGTTCGTTGCAGCATTGGTTTCAGGAATTGTCAAATGCTATAAGTTCTTCAAACGAATAGAGAGTAAAACATGAAGTTATCCGTCATCATACCCGCCTATAATGTCGCTGAGTATATCGGCGAATGTCTGGATTCGGTTGTCAATCAGACTTACCGTGATCTGGAGATTATTGTGGTAAATGACGGAAGTACTGACAATACGGGAGAGATTATCGGTCGTTACAAAGGAGATAACAGGATTATAATCATTGACAAAACCAATGGCGGACTTAGTGAAGCCCGTAATGCAGGAATTGCCAGGGCGACCGGGAATTTGATTACGTTTCTGGATGGAGATGATTGTTTGTCCAATGATTGTTATGAGCTGAATGTCGGTTATTTCACGGAGGATGCAGCTCTTGATATGGTGCAATTTCCGGTTATGTTTGACTGGCAAAGTGACCATCAATATTTGCGTAAACCTCAATCCCGCATTATTCAGGGGGATGATGTCTTTGCTTTGTGGTGGAAAAACGATCAGCTGATTTACTCGGCATGGAATAAGATCTATCGGCGTGAGATATTTCGGTCAGTAACTTACCCCAAGGGGAAATGTTTTGAAGATATGTACATTGTGCCTGATCTTGCCAAGAAAATTAAGAAAGTCGTGGTTTCTGAATCAGGTGTTTACTATTACCGATACAGGCCGGGCTCAATTCTTAATTCGATTCTTTCATACGGAAAGCATAGTGATCAGTTGGATGCAATGATGCGGATATATGACGAATCCCGCCACTATTCATCTCTGAAAAAAGAACGGGCTGAATTTTGGATAAACATCATTTGGTGGCAGCTTTATTCCCTTTATCACTATTCCAAAGAGGAGCGAATGAGCTCAATCCGGGCATTTCAGCAGTATCCGTTGTCAATGGGTGACTTTATAAACGGCAGATTGTCAGTGAAGAACAGGGTTCGGATAATAACTCTTAAAGCGTTGGGTTTTCCAAATCTATTTTGGCTTTTTCAGTTATTGAAAAAATTGAAAGGAGAATCTGTATGAAAGGTTTCAGGAAAATATGCAAAGAGAGAATCGATGAGTTTATGGCCTATTTTGCCAGATATCTCATGGAAAGGTATGACATGGATGCCCGGCTAAGAAACCTGAAATATGAAATCGCAGATTCTATTCGTCAGCAAGAAATTCTCTTTCCGAAGATAATTCCGGCATTGGAGACTCTGGATAAGCTGATTGCCAGGAAATGTTCCATCTGTCGTTACGGAGATGGCGAATTTTCCATTATGCAGGGACATTCCATCCGGTTTCAGGCCTATCATCCTTCGCTTTCCATCCGTTTGCTTGAAATCATAAAATCGGATGATGAATCAATCCTGGTGGGAATTCCCGATTCGATGGGTTCTCTGGATCGGTTTGAACATGTATCAAAGCAGTGGGCGAGTGTCTATTATGGTTATAACCGGGAATCGGTCTATAATTTGATTGATTTTCAGAAGGTCTATTATGATTCGGGAGTGACGAGACCTTACCTCAATATCAGGGATAAAAGTGTTGCTGCGCAAATAATCGGCCGCTTCCCGCTTTTGTGGCAGGAGAGGGAAATCGTTTTGATTGAGGGGGAATACACAAGAGCCGGCATTGGCAATGATCTGTTTGCAAATACCAAAAGTATTGAACGGATTGTTTGTCCCAATTTTGATGCCTTTGATCATTATGACCGGATTCTGGAGACCGCTTCGGTGCAACCGAAACATAAGTTGATGCTGATAGCCCTGGGACCCACAGCAACAGTCCTGGCCTACGATCTGGCTAAACAAGGATTTCAGGCCATTGATCTGGGGCATCTGGATATTGAATATGAATGGTATAAAAAAGGTGCTACAACGGTTCAATCCGTTGATGGAAAATATGTAAACGAAGCAACATCAGCAAAGCGACAGTCATTTCCCGAGCTGAAAGATGAAGTGTATCAGAAACAGATTATAGCCCGCATTTTGAAATAATTATGACAGATTCATATTTGGAAAACAGGCCTCTGCTCAGTGTGTTGCTGGTCACCTACAACCACGAGGCATTTATCCGTCGGGCACTGGATGGTGCTTTGATGCAGAAGACCGGTTTCCCTTTTGAAATTGTTATTGGAGAAGATGCCTCTACTGATAATACCAGGGCTATTTGTGAAGAGTATAATCGTAAATATCCCGATCAAATCCATCTGGTTACTTCTGCGGAAAATATAGGTCTGAACCAAAACTTTATAAGGACTTTTAAAGCTTGCCGCGGTAAATACATAGCCTATCTGGAGGGCGATGATTGGTGGATTACCGATGATAAACTCCGGAAGCAGGTGGAGATACTGGAAACACAACCGGATGTTGTTTTGGTCCATACAAATTGTAAATTACTGGATATAGAATCAGGTCACTTACAAGATCATTTCATCCGTTTCGATGGAGTCTGCATCAGGGAAGAGAAATCCGGTATTGATGGTGTTATTGCAGAGTTTGAAGGCTGTTTCCGTCCGATAAAGACATCAACCGTATGTTACCGTCGGGAAATTATGGCAGACATCCTGGCAGCGGACGAGTACCTTTTCTCTAATCCGGATTTTCCCACGCAGGATTTCCAGCTTTTTCAAGAGATGTGTTTACGGGGTAGATTTGTTTTTATTGATGAAGATACCACTGTGATAGGTTTTCATGATTCTATTTCAGCAGCAAAAGACAAGATCAAACAGGTGAAATTCAGATTTGGTTTTTTTCTAATCGGACTTTATCTGATTGACAAATATAAGCTTCCCCGATATACCATTGATACCTGGATACGGAAGGAGTTATACTTTTTCTTTAAAGATGCATTCGAACGAAAGGATCGTACTTATATATTAAAAGCACTTTCCGAATCGGCAAAAAGGGGGTATCATCTTCCTTTTCGACAATGGGTTAAGGCTCAGGTTGTGAAATATGTAATTTGATTTATCAGATAATAAGTGCAGTTATGAAAATAGCATTGGTGGCCAGTGAAGATTTCTTCTCTGATTATGGCGGCGGCCAGGTTTATGTGCGAAATCTGGTGAATGAATTGATAAGCCAGGGAAAGAATGTGGTGGTATTTTCTTTAGCGGAAAATAAATCGAGTATTCCCTCGGTGAAAAAAAGCGAGTTTGTCAGAAACTATAATGGGGTACCGGTTTACCGGGTTTTAAGTCCCGGCCTGACTAAAAAACAGTTGAAAGTACTCCTGGAAGAAGTGGAGCCGGATATTGTACACGCACACGGTTTTAAGATGCTTTTTGCACAAACCTGCCATGAAATGCGTATCCCGTGTGTTATCACCGCTCATCACGGGGGTATTTTATGCCCGCAAGGAGCATTATTAACCCATGAGGATGAGATTTGCAGGCTTCCGGCCAACGTAAAGACTTGCCTGCCGTGCGTATTACGAAATATCAGGACAGGGATAATCTGGTGGCCATTCCTGAAAATGATTCCCACGAATCTAAAAGTTGCAGTCGGTAAAAGACTTTCTTTGATGCCGTTTGTCCCATTTCTGACTCCCATAGGAAAAGCGTCTTACGATATAACGAGGAAAATCAAAGAATGGCAGGTCATCAGGGAGAATGCGACTTTGCTGATTGCCCCATCTCATGCCATAGCTTCGAGTATGATTCGCAATGGCGCGCGCTCATCTAAAGTAACGGTGATTCCCCACGGTATTCCTTTACTTGAAAAAACGGGAGATGAAACATCCGTCAGGGAGGTACTCCGGTTCTTCTTTGTAGGTCGTCTATGCCGGGAAAAAGGGGTACATATTATGCTGGATGCATTTACTCATTTTTCAAAGAAAAAACTTCCCTGTAAAGTTGAGTTGCATATAATTGGTGGTGCTGTAACGTCCAATGAAAAGAGATATTGGGGCGATCTGAAGAATAAATTCAGAATTGCAGAACCGGGTGAAACGCACAAACAAGGTCCGTTAGCCAATATTGTCTATCACGGAAAACTCTCACGGGAAGATACATTGCGGTTAATAGCGGGTTTTGATGTCTTGGTACATCCGGCTATTTTTCTGGAGGTTTTCGGCTTGGATATTGCTGAAGCGCAGATGCTGGGTAAACCCGTCATATCTACACGATGCGGTGGAGCCGAGATGCAGATTAGGGAGGGGGAAAATGGTTGGTTGATTTCTCCGAACCGGGTAGATGAACTGGTGAAAGCGATGACTGAATGCGTCAACAATCGGGAATTGCTTGAAAAAATGGTTATAGCATCAGGCAAACGGGTCATTCCTTTGCAAAAGCATGTTAGTGACTTAATGAATGTGTACCGTAAATACGCCATCAATTCAAGGTAACATATAATTTGTCGGGTTATGAAAGTCTGTTCTATCGTAGTTACCTATAACGGAGAGCATTGCATTGCCAGATGTTTGCATAGCTTGCTTGAAAGTACCTTAAAGTCTAAGGTGATCGTCATAGACAATGCCTCTTCGGACAAAACGGTGAATTTGATAAAAACAAATTTTCAGGATGTAGTGCTTATTCCACAAAGTAGAAATCTCGGATTTGGTGCAGCAAATAATATCGGAATAAGATTGGCATTAAATGAAAATGCCGACTATGTATTTCTCTTGAATCAGGATGCTTATATCGAATCGGATACACTGGAAAAACTGGTAGAGATAGCCTCCGGAAATCCGGATATCGGTATTCTGACCCCTGTTCAGGATTATGCTCCGGGTATTCCGGAACGCTATTTTACGATGTTTCTGAATGCCGGGAAATCAAAATATCCGGCAGTAGATAACCTTCAACCGGTGAATTTTATAGATGCTGCAGTTTGGTTGATTCCCATTGCAGTTGTGAAAAAAGTGGGGCTGTTTTCTCCTCTGTTTTACCATTATGGGGAAGATGATAACTATTGTGACCGTGTATTGTTTTTTAAATACAGGATATGTGTCGCAATGGATCAGGTCGCTTTCCATGAAACCCGTCAGGAGGTAACTTTTCCAAAGGGACATCTGATTTACCTGATCCGTCGTTTCAGGTTGAAATTGAGAACTTATCTTGCCAATCCTTGTCGTTTAGCAAAAAGCGAAATTCAGCGATTGATCAAAGAGATTTGGAATGAACCTGTTAGGGGAAAATTAAAAGCGATATTGTACCGGACGATTGTAATTACTGTCGTTATATGTGACCTGGCTTTTTACTTTGGAAAGATATCAGGATTTCGTTTCCGGTCAAAAAAAGAAGGAGCCTTTATCTAATAACGAAAAAAAACGTAAGTCGATAAATCATGAAAGTAAGCGTCATTATGGCCGTATTCAATGCCGGTAAATTTCTAAAACCGACTGTTGAAAGTGTTGTTAATCAGACTATGGCTGATTGGGAACTCGTGGCTGTTGATGATTGTTCCACCGATGATAGCATTGAAATTCTTCGTTCGTTTAATGATCCCAGAATCAAAATCATAGAAAAGAAGATCAATTCCGGAGCAGCAGAATCCCGCAATCTGGCCATCCAATATGCGCAGGGAGAATATCTGGCCGTGCTTGATGCCGATGATATTTCTTATCCCCGGCGATTTGAGAAACAGGTGGATTTTCTGGAAAAACATCCGGACATAGCCATTGTAGGGAGTTATGCTGATGCGATTGACGAGCATGGCAACAAGCTGTTTGATATCATACTTCCATTGAAATCAGAAGAGATTAGAACCAGGCTGCTGTTTGAAAGCGCCATGGTGCAGTCAAGCGCAATGATGCGAAGTGTGGTAATTACCCAAAACTCTTTGTATTACGATAAGGCATTTACTTACGTTGAAGACTTCGAGCTGTTTCAGCGGGCTTCACGGTTAGTAGAAATTGCCAATATTCCGGAAGTCCTGATCGCTTATCGCTATTCACTGGAAAATATTACAACCCGTCATTATAAAGAACAATCCGTCCTTGCCATAAGAGCAATCGGAAAACATTTGCAAGAATTAGATATTAAAACAGAACCGGTTCAGTTAGATCTTCTTCAAGCTTTATTGTATGACTTTCATCCGTTTACCCGATCTGAAAGAATTGAATTCGGGCGTTTATATTATGCAATCTTTTGTCATTGCAAACAATCCCGATCTTTTTCTGATACCATACTTCAGGCTTATTTTATGCGATTTCACCGGCTCTCATGTGCCGGAAGATGGGGGTATGCTAAAGTTCTGACTTCGGTTTTAGACCTGTTTCCAATATTAAAGAACAACTTTAACCAGTTGAATGCCTTATCATTTGTGCTCTTTTTTAAGAAAAGCATAGCGTTGGAAGTTTACCAAAAGCTTTTCGGGAGAAATAACAAATCAATGTCAATTTGATAGGATTCTTTCCTTCAAAAAAACGAAATCAATCAAAGAGTGTTTTTAATAAAAAGCAATAGCGGGATTTTTCATTTCTAAGTGGATCATAATAATTCGTTTTTATCATGGGCAAAATAAAAATATTGATGGATGTCAATTCGATCGTGGTCCCGACCGGACGTAAATATTTGTCTGGCATTGGACGAACCACGCTTGAATTATTGCTTGCTTTCCAGAAAATGAAGAATTTGCCCATAGATTTACGCCTGTTTACCCAACGATTGCCTGATAGCGGTATTGATCAGTACCGACTTCCTTTTGAACATCTCTATTTTCCACTTCCGGGAAGCGGTGTCATGAAGGATTGGGTTAATAAATTCAGGGTCAAGGAGTATTTTTATAAATATGATTTATACCATTTGCCGCATAACTATGATCAGGTGTCAAATGCTTCGAAAACGGTGTTGACCATACATGATGCGATGTTCTTCAGTTATCCGGAATCATTTCTGGGACATGATCAGGCACGGGAAATGTGCCCTAAACTGGCCCGAAAGTGCAGGGCAATTGTAACCTGTTCCAATTCATCAAAAAGTGACATTGTAAATTATATGAATATTCTCCCAGAAAAAATTACGGTCATACCATGGGGAGTGTCGCATATTGTTTTTCATCCTGAAAGAAATCCGGTAGAAATGCACCGAAAGCTCGAGGAAAGAGGTTTATTCAGACCATATTTTGTGATGATCTCCTGTGATATAGGACGAAAAAATACGATAGGCCTGATGAATGCATTTCGGATCTATTTGCAGGATAAAAATGCAGACCATGATCTGGTACTGGCGTGGAATAATCCTCCCCGGGATTACCTCGAAGAGTTTGCTCCTGAGATCAGTACAGGACGGATTCGTATTCTCCATAATGTAGATGATCAGTTACTCCGGCATTTATATAACGGTGCAACTGCTTCTTTTTTTCCGTCAAAATATGAAGGGTTCGGATTGCCTGTTCTGGAGTCTATGGCATGTGGGACACCGGTGGTAACTTGTGATAACAGTTCGCTGAAAGAGGCCGGAGGTGACGTGGCTATCTACGTAGAACCTGACGATGTAGAACAAATGGCCCAATGTATGAAAGACTTCGAATCTGGAAAAATTGACCGGAAGACCCTGGGGCATCAGTCTCTGATACATGCCGCTCATTACAATTGGCACCGTACAGCGGAAGAATATCTCCGTTTTTATCAAATGGCCTATATGCTTGGTTGAATTTATACCTTTGAATATGATTAGGTTATATCTGGAACAGTTTCTTCGTTTAATTTCCCTTTGGATTAAAAGGCGTATCATGCGACCTGTAAAGGAGAATGCCGAGGTAACAAGTCAACTGTTTTCCCCGGATGCCCGTATTTTGATCATCGCACCTCATCCTGATGATGAAATATTCGGTCTGGGTGGGTATCTGTTACGATATCGGGATCTTTACTATAAAGAGGAAGTCTCTGATATGATGGAGAATATCTTTATTTGTTTTCTGACAGATGGAGAGCATAGCCGGTCTCATATTCCCGCGCATGAAGTCAAACATAACCGGATTGAAACTTCAAAGTTGGCGCTAAACAGGCTGAAAATCATACATCAGAATGTGAAACGCCTCCATTTACCTGATGGTTGTCTTAGCGAACTTGCTCCTTCTGAACTATCAGCTGATCCGGTTACCCGAAATTCTTATTCCATTTTGTCTGAGTTTATCAGAGAGAATCAGATAAATACTATTCTTGTGACACATGAGGCTGATTACTGGCCTTTTGATCATGTGACGGCCTTTGATCTGGCGCGTCGCCTGAGTAAGGATAATCGTTGCAGATTGTATGGATTCTGGGTTTGGGCCTGGTATCAGCAGTCGATTATGAATGTTTTGAGAATGGATAAACGGCATTATAGTTTGTTGCCGGTTACAGAAGTGAGAGAGGAGAAACTGAGACTCATAGACCTATATCTCAAAGAAAAAGATGCGGATGGAGTTCCCTGGATCGGTGCTTTACCTAAAGCGTTTTTGTCATCCAATAAGTGGAAGTTTGAAGTTGTGGAACTAATACTCTAAGGTTCATGGAAAATATCAAATGGCATTGGATAACATCCTGGGAAGAGGTCTTTTCTGAACGAACTACCGGTTTATGGAGGGAGTTTTATGACAAATGCAATACTGCTTCAGTGTTTCATCATCCTTCAATGGGATTGGCCTGGCTGAATAGTTATCGTCAGATTCAGAACATCACGCCTTATTTCTGGTGCGCTGAATTTGATGGTTTTAAGCTTTTCTACCCCCTTGTTATCTGGCGCCGTAACTGGAAAAATATTTTCCAGAAATTAATCGTGCCTGTCGGGTTTTCAGATTTTGACTATCTTGATCCATTAGTAATAGGCGAAATACCTTCACATTTAAAGCATAATCTGGTCGGTTTTTTTATCCGTGCAATAACTTCTGATTCAGATGCAGACGAAATCATCTTAAGTGGAATAAGGGAAGTATCACCTTTTCTTCAAACCTCCATAAAGTATAAGTCTGAAATTTGTCCTCAGCTCCATCTTTCGAAGTTTGATGATTTTGCTGCATTTCAAAGATCGTTACGGACATCCCTGCGTGGAGACCTTAACCGTCAACAGCGTAGATTGACAGAAAGAGGTAATCTCTCCCTGAAAGTTTATTCGAAACATGAACTGGATGAAGTATTCACCCAGCTTCATTGTCTGTTAGCTTTCCATAAACAACGTTACCCAAAATCGTATCAGGCTCCGAATTTGCATGATGCAATCGTAAGAAGTGCATTAGACGACGGATTTCTTCATTTTTCTACATTAATGCTTGGTAATCAACCTGTCAGTTGGCATCTCGGTTTCTGTGAGCGAAATGTGTTTTACTACTATCTGCCAGCTACTCATCCTGATTTCCTTCACTTTTCACCGGGAAAGATTCATTTGCTTTACCTTAATCAATGGGCGCTCGGGCACAAAGTAGATATTTTTGATCATCTGCGGGGAGAAGAGAATTACAAAAGCGGATGGACTGATTCTGTACAAAAACTTTATCAGGTCAGAATCAATAATCCATCCCTGATCAGTCGTTTTCGAAATTGTTTCGTAGACATGAAAAACAAACTTTGATATTGAATCAGCCAACCCCGAATTGAGGTTGGCTTTTTTATGAAACGAAACATTTGGGCATTCATAGGAATGTTAATTGTGAATGAGCATTAAGTTATATACTGAAACATAAAAACTTACTTCTCCCTTTTCTTGTTTCATTATTAGAGATTGCTGCACAGAGGATCTCATCAGTATTGATAAGCTATTGTATATTATTATTTATGTTCTGTAATGAACAAGCGAAAAAACAATAAGCATAAAACGGTCGTTATCAGTATTCCCTGTTTACTTATTGGTGGAACTGAAAATCAGACACTTTATCTTGCGAGAGCACTGTCTGAACTAAAATTCAGGGTAATTATCGCCTGCTATTTTGAATGGGATCCGCTGATGGTGGATGAGTATCGCAAAGTTGGTGCAATTGTATGTTTGTTATCACCTGAAGCGACTAAGGATCAATCCGGAAATGATAGCTGGAGGCGTCCAAAAGGTCTTAAGAAGATCTCCTTTTTATGGCATAGTTTAAGGGAAATAGTGAAATTATACCGACCGGAGATCGCTCATGTCCAGTATATGGATCCGGGTGCTCTGCCGATTCTGCTGTTTAATCTATTAGGTATAAGGTATTTATTTGCAACGGTTCATCAATCTGGAGCACCATATGGGAAATTTCATCATTTGTATCTGAGAATGGCCGTATTATTCACAACCCGCTTTACAGGTATATCAAAACATGTCCTGGATTCTTGGTTTGGTGATAAATGGCCACACAATGTGGTCCTTTTATACAATACGATAGATCTTGATAGAATTAATCGAATCAGAGCAAATACAAATGTTGATCAAGTGAAAATGACATTGGGAATAGAGGAAAAGCAAGTCATTGGTGCAGTTGCCCGTTTAAGTCAAATCAAAGGAGTTGATTTGCTCCTTGATTCTTATTCGCTGATATATAAAGAGATGCAGGAATCAGTTTTATTAATTATCGGAGATGGAAATTGTAGGGCTGAGTTAGAAGCAAAGGCACAGAATCTTGGAATCAATGACCGGATTATCTGGATGGGTAAACAATCTCCGGAAGATACTATTACTCTGGAGCAGATATTTGATATCTGTGTGTGTCCCTCTCGGTATGAAGGTTTTGGGCTGATTGCACTGGAGGCTCTTTCGTCCGGTATTCCGGTCGTAGCATTCAGGGTAGGGGGACTGCCTGAAGTCGTTGAAGATAAGGTAAATGGTATATTGATATCACCGGGTGATGTGACGGGGCTTGCACAAACTTGTTCTATGTTATTAGATAATAAAGTATTGCGGGCGCAACTGGGGGGCAACGGAAAAGCGGTTGCTGATAAATATGGCTATGAGACATATAAGAACGCCGTGAGAGATTTGTATCAACCGTTTTCCTGATTTCCGGATTTCACAATGTAAAACCATGGCCTTAAGTTAACAACTTAAATATGGAAAAGCAAACTCTGAATTTTTTCCGATGGATAGTATTTACGACAATTTTACCCTATCTGAATATTATACCATTTGTTCCTTTCTATCTATACGGTTTTTCGCTTAGAGGATGGGCATGGATGATAATGTTGATAGTGGCCGTAATAACTTTATTGACAGGGAAAAGGATAACAATTCCTCTTTGGGTCTGGTTACCGTTTGTGGTTTATATTTTGGGGTATAACCTGTTTGACTTTTCATTTCTGGGAGTTCAGCTATCTTTTCAATACCTGGTTTCAATATTGGTAGGATATGCAGCATCTACTTTGATATACACGGATTGGGTAATTGATAAGTTATATCAGTTCGCAAAACAGTTTATTGTTGTTTTTTTTACGATCTGCTTTATTTCGTTGTTATTGTACCAGGTCACTCCGTTTTCGGCATCCACAGTAATGACTTTGACGGTTTTTGCGTCATTATTTTTATGCTACTATTTTAACACCAAAAACTGGATTGGTATTATAGGATATGTATGTTGCCTTTTTTTTCCGGTATATATGGTAACCCGTACTGGCGCAGTGGCGGTATTGCTTGTAGCGATCGGACATTTTGCAAACCGCAATTTTATTAAGAAAGGCTTTGTTATTGCTGTTATCGGGTTTCTCGGTATCGCTATTTTCAACTTAAAAGCTTTTCAGGAAAAGAATTTCGGAAAGGTGGGTGGGTCAATCGAAGATCTTAATTACGGGAATAAGCATTTTAATACGAATGGAAGGATTTATCTGTACTCCCTATTGACTCCGGGACTTGAAGAATCTCCAGTTTGGGGTAATGGTCCAAGGGCGGATCTTAAACTATTGGAAAATAAAGGATTAAAGGTGAAAGAGGTGCACAACGATTATCTGGCAGTAAGATATAATTACGGATATGTGGGCTTAGGGTTGATGTTATTGGGTTTTATCGCTTTAGCACTATTGATGCTTTACCATAGAAATGATATTCAGGATAAATTTACCTATTGGATGTACACTTCGGCAATGACGCTTTTTCTGCCCTTTTTTACACTTATGTACACCGATAATATATTAAAGTATTCGATCTTCTTCGGGAACTTCCAATTTGCAATGATAGGGATTGTGTTTAGTCGTTTGTATTGGATACGCAGATATAATCTGACTTTCCGGAAAGAGGAGGCTGAAGATCCGGCCCGTTTGATTGAAAATTATGAAACAGTTTGATTTATGATTAGTATTGTCATTCCATTGTATAACAAAGCTCAAACAATTGCAGATACATTAAGAGCCGTTCTCAATCAGACTTTCCAAAGTTATGAGGTGATCTTGATTAATGACGGATCTACAGATGGAAGCACTCAGGTTGTAATTGACTTTTTGATTGACAAAGGATATAAAATAGTGGAAATATCCCAGGATCACTGGGTCACCCAGGATGGGAAGTTTTCACTTGTAAGTCAGCCTAACGGTGGTGTTTCAAGAGCCAGGAACAGAGGAATAATGGAGGCTCAATATGATTACATTTCTCTCCTTGATGCTGATGATACCTGGGAATCACAGTATCTGGCTACAATTGTCGGATTAATACAAAAGTATGGAGAGCATTGTGACTTGTTTGCAACCGCTTACCGGTTTTATCATGGAGAAGGCGTTTATTCGGACTTAAAACTGAATAACCTTCATATCTGTGGTACTGACGGGATTCTGAAAAACTATTTTGAAGTAGCTTCTCATTCACATCCTCCCATCTGGTCAAGCAATGTTGTGATATCGAAAGCAGCCTTGAACAATGTTCACGGATTTCCGGTTGGGATTCATTCTGGTGAGGATCTGTTGACCTGGGCTAGATTGGCAGCCCGATATTCAATAGCCTATTCACTTTTGCCTCTTGCCGTATTTAACCAACCGGAAAGTGCTGATTTCAAACCCAAAAGATTGCCCGATCCCCAAAATAAGGTCGGAGCAGAGCTGATGATTTTATGGAAAGAAACGCGGGCTCATGGGTTAAAACCATATATTGGACGCTGGTTTGAAATGAGAGCATCCGTTTATCTACGATTGGGCGAGAATAAAGCCGCTTTCCGATCGCTCCTGAGCGCATTGAGATTTGAATTTAAATTGAAATATATTGCCTATGCGTTGCTGATTATCTTGCCGGTAAAATGGCGGTTAAAGGCATTTAGTCACCGAAGCCAGTACAATAAAAGACACTGAAAATAAATAGCTAGCAATAGATGAACGATTAAAAACCGTGCCAAAATGTATGCGCCTGTAATTCTCTTTGTATACAATAGACTGAACGAAACAAAATGTACCGTTGAGTCTTTGCTTCGAAATAAATTGGCGAAGCATACTCAGTTGTATATTTTTTCTGATGCTGCAAAAGTTGCCGAAGAGATAATCGTAGTTGATGAAGTAAGGCGGTTTGTTTCATCTATTGAGGGGTTTGAACAGGTACATATTCATTATGCAATTCAAAATAAAGGACTTGCACGTTCAATTATTGAAGGAACCAACGAGGTTATATTGTTGCATGAAAAGGCAATAGTGATGGAAGATGATTTGGTGGTTGCCTCAGATTTTCTGGACTATATGAATCAATGCCTGGAGATGTACGCTTACCGTAAGAATATTTGGTCGATTGCCGGATATTCGCCACCGATAGAGATTCCGACATTTTATCCTCATGATGTTTTTTTGTTTGGAAGAGCATCCTCTCACGGTTGGGCGACCTGGCTTGATAGGTGGTGTAAAGTGGACTGGCAGGTGAAAGACTTTGAAACTTTTTCTTCCAACCGGAAGGATAGAATCGCTTTTGATATGACGGGAAACGATATGTATCGTTTGCTGGAATTACAGCAAATGGGGCGCATGAATTCATGGGCTATCCGGTTCTGTTATTCTCAGTTCCGAAATAATGCATTTACAGTCTATCCGGTGAAATCAAAAGTGCAAATCAAAGGCTATTCAGCTCAGGCGACTCATAACGGTCTGGCGGACAGACGACACTTTGTTGAACTTTTCGAGGGAGAACTGTATCCTGAAGTTGATGTCTCTGTCGATACAGTTATTTGGAACAGATTCCGGAAACATCAGGATTTACGCCCGATTGGAAAGATTGGATTCTTTCTCTGTAAATACAATCTGGGCTATAAGCAGATTAAGATAATACTCAAGAAGCTGTTCGGACAATAAAATTATGGAATATGGAGTTCTGGAAAATCATAAAATCAGACCTGAAAAGATATAAGAGTCACGGCAAGTTTGAGTGGTTCGAACCCTCAATTGGGGTTATTATCCTTTTTCGTATAGGGCATTCGTTGAGGCAGATCCGATTTGTTCCTGTCCGATGGTTGCTGAATTTATTACATCTACCTATTTATATGATTACCTGTTTCTTCTCCGGGATACACATTGCGAGAGGAGCTTCAATCGGTCCCGGATTACGGATTTTTCATTATGGTTGTATTGTGATAAACTCCGGAGTTCATATTGGCGAGAACTGCACCATTCGTCATGGCGTAACTTTGGGAAACCGTCGGGAAGATTTTGATTTACCTGTGCTGGGTGATAATGTCGATATTGGAGCCGGTGCTAAGATTTTGGGAGCAGTGCATGTGGGAAATGATGTTTCTATCGGTGCTAATGCTGTTGTAATCAGAGATGTGCCTGATAATAGTATTGCCGTCGGAGTGCCGGCCAGAATAATTTCAAAGAGCGAAAAAGATAATGAAGAACAGAATACTCTTTTTTGATTTTGGTTTTGGTGGTCATGTTATGGAATGGATGAACCATTTCTATAAAGCCGCTACACAAGACTCAGAGGCCGATTTTTTCTTTGTATTTCGTGAAGATGAATTTCTGAAATATTCGCCTTTGATGACCTGGGATAAAGTAGCCAATATTAGTATAATACTGATGCCTCTTAATTACGTATCTCTTTCATCAAAAGGTTCTTATCTGGTAAAAATATTCTACAGGAATTATCTTCTCTTGAAGTATATCCGTCAGACCAAAGCAAATAAGGTTTTTTTGATTAACCTGGAACAGTTTATGCCATTGCTTGGTTTGTCCTGTTATCGTAAAACAGAGGTTTCTGGAGTTATTTATAATATGTTCTTATACAATTGGGAGCATTTGTCATTTCTTCGTCGGGTTTTGTATAGCTTCAATTACATGTTATTAGCGGTAAACAATGGCTTTAAGACAGTTTTCCTGTTAAACGATTCCAGCTCAGTTTCATATCTTAACCGGAAATTGAAGACGTCGAAATTCCGCTTTTTACCCGACCCGATTCCTGAAATTAATCCTCCGGAAGATAAGAACGAACATAGTAAGAAGATTCGGTTTCTTCATTTTGGAGGTTTGTGCAACAGAAAGGGAACAATCCGGATTCTGGACGCATTACTTCAGTCAAAAGAAGAAGGCCTCAAAAATAAGGCAATCATTTTTGCCGGAGTAGTTTATCCTGAGATAAAAACGGAGTTTTATGACAAGATAAGATTATTGGAAAATAAAATTGAGATTACGATACATGACCAGTTTTGTAGCTATGAACTATTAGGAGAGTGTTGTGCTCAGGCTGATTATATTTTAGCCCCGTATGAAAATACCTCATTTAGTTCCGGTTGTATTGGTTATGGTGCTTTGTTTGATACAACATTGGTTGTTCCCCGTCAAGGATTATTGGGAAAACTGGTTTTTCGCAATAATTTGGGTGTATTGATCAATGATTTTTCCATAGAGTCATTACGGGACTTTTTAGAGGCTCCCGTGGAGTATATATCTGATATTAGTCGACGTAAAAGTTATGTGTCGGGGAATAGTGCTTCCAATTTTGTAGAGCGTATTTTTGATGATATAAACAGCTGATAGCTTTCAAATAAGAATAAGTGGAATCCTGAATATGGAAACAGTTCAAAATATAAAATTGGAGACTTTTCCTCTATGTCCCTCAAGAGAAGAATCAGAAGCAATGAAGGGTGTTTTTATTATCCTCATTGTAATGGCTCACAATACATTGCTAATTCCGACTTCTTCTCCCTTACAAAATTATTTCTACCAGTTTCATTATTTCTCCTTTTTTATCCTGCCTTTTTTATACCCGCGCTCATCTTTAACACTGCAACGTACAATCAATTATTTTATAAGGTTTTATGTGCCATATTTTTGGTTTTTTCTGGTTACATATCTGGCGTATTCTGTGGTGTGGTTGCGTAATGGATTTGATTTGATTCAGTTTTTATCGGTTTTCTGGCGTGGTGAGATTAGTCAGATCAAGCAGGTGACCGGATTTCACTTTTTGTGGTTTTTACCGGCTTTTTTCATATTCTCATTGCTGAGAGATATTTACTCAACTTCCGGTAAAATAGTCAGGATTTTGCTTTTTTCAATTTCGATCTTAGTTCATTTCTCTGCTTATCTGGGCTTGCCGTCGTATGCACAGTTACGGCTCTGGATTCCATTGGGAATAGTGCAAAGTCTTTTCCTTTTTCCTATGGGAGTTATCTCTGTTTCTATTCTTCGTTACGTGCCTCGGTTTCGGTTAAGAGCTGATCATGAGAGTATTCACCGGATATATGCAGGTTGTTTAGCCTTGTTGGTATTTGCAATATTGAGTTTTGATTTTATGGAAAATCCGGGACTGGGTGCTGCTACATACAGTGAGGAGATTCGGAATATCTTATTGGCGGTCTTTTTCTTTACCCTTATATATATTTTCAGGCGTGAGTTTAGCCGGATTAGATTGTTAAGGGTTTTAGGCAAATATTCGCTGGAGATTTATCTGTTCCACTTATTTATATATAATGGGTTGATGTATCTGGTTCATGTTTCAGGATGGACGGAAAGTCTGTTTATGGGACTAATTATCCTGTGTGCAACGCTCCTTTTAACCTTGATATTGATTCTAATACTTCAGAGAAGCAAGGTGCTGCAAAAAATTCTTTTCCCTAAAGAACTAATTCATTTTAAGCGTGTTTTACAATAAGAAAGCCTTTTATAAACATAAAGGTTTTCAGCATGTTAAAGATACTCAGCTCACCCATGAGTTGCACTATGAGATAGACCTAAACCAAGAAATTCGTATCCTCTTTTTCCTATCCCGATTTTAAGATTCCGGAAATCGGTGTAGTCTTGTTTAACTCTTCGCGATTATGAAGATTTTGCTTATTCATAATGAATATGGTAAGTATTGTGGAGAAGAAGCCGTAGTGGATAAAATGGATAAAATGCTTTCTGCCAGTGGACATGAAGTCCGTCGTTTTACCCGTTTCAGCGCTGAGATTCCGCAAATGTTTCTGGGAAAAGTGCGTGCTTTTTTTGCTGCGCTGTTTAATCCAATGGCCTTTATTCAGTTGCGAAGGGTGTTGAATGAATTTCAACCGGACGTCGTTAATGTCCATAACCTGTATCCGTTTATCTCTCCCGCTATTCTTTTCTATATCCGAAAAAGAGGTATTCCCGTGGTGATGACCATTCATAATTTCAGGCTAATGTGTCCGACTGGATTGTTTATGCGTGATGGACTGCCTTGCGAGAATTGTCTGCATGGACGTGAATGGAACTGCGTGAGGTATAATTGCGAACACTCCATTTCTAAAAGCACAGGTTATGCGCTTCGCAACTGGTTTGCCCGAGTGACGGGTGCATATCTGAAATGTGTGGATAGATATGCGTGCATTACTGATTTTCAGCGTCGTAAAATGATCTTAGCGGGATTCCCGGCCGATCGTATAGAAGTGATTCCGAATTTTCAGGATAAGGTTGACGAGCCCGCTCCAGTCAGAGGTAGTTATGTCGGATATTCAGGGCGTATCAGTTACGAGAAGGGTGTGGATATGATTATCGAAGTGGCACGCAGGCATCCGGAAATTCCATTTGTGTTAGCCGGGGAAATCCGAAAAGAGTCTTCAGATAAGATGCTGCAGATTCATGACCCTCAGTTGCCGAATATCCGGTTTGCAGGCTATTTGCAAGGAGAAAAACTATCTGAATTTTATGAGAATGCCCGGTTTACGGTAATGGCCAGTCGGTGGTATGAAGGTTTTCCGATAACGATTCTTGATGCGGCAAGTTTTTCCAGGCCAACAATAGGACCAAACCAGTCCGGATTTCGCGAAATTATCCGTGATAAGCCGCAACTGGACACATCCAAAGGACTGGAGCAGGAAAATACCGGTATGTTGTTTCGTCCGTTGGATGTTGATGATCTGGAACAAAAGGTCGTTTGGTTATGGACACATCAGGAGGTTGCGGAAAAAATGGGGCAAAATGCCTTCAGGAGATTGAAAAGTAAATATACTACCGAAGCGGTCAGCAAACAGTGGGAGGTGCTATTGCAACGAATGGTTTCAGAAAAAAGTTGTAGCCATGAACGAATATTTCGGCATACGGTACGAGTTTGAGCACCCGGAAGTCCTCCGGTTGATTGAAAATGCGTTATCCGAAGACCGGAAAGGATTTGTCTGTGTAGTTGACGGAGTGGTATTGACTCATTCGGTGAAAGAGCCTGCGTTCCGGTCGATTCTACAAACAGCTTTGTTTAATGTGTGTGATAGCAGTTGGGTGCCCGTGTATTTGCGGCTGATATATCGGAAAAGGATGAAGCAGTATTCCGGCAGTGAGCTTTTTGAGGATATTATTCGTCAACGGAAATACAAGATGACGTTTCTCGGAGCATCAGACTCTTTATTGCAGGCATTGAAAAGCCAGTTAGTTGGGATAGATTCCCGAATTAAAGAAATGTCCTTTGAATCGCTGCCTTTTTGCTCTTATGATGAGTTTGATTTTAAAGAAATAGCAGATAAGGTCAATCTCGTATCTCCTGATATTATCTGGGTAGGGCTTGGCGCTCCCAAACAAGAGCATTTTATGAATAACCTTTTACCCTATATCGACCGGGGTGTTATGATAGGAGTAGGGGCGGTATTTAAATTCTATTCCGGAATAGAAGATATGAAAAGAGCGCCCCGCTGGATGGTCAATTATAAGCTGGAATGGTTGTACCGCTTGATCTCAGAACCGGCAAAACAGTCGCGCCGTGTTGCTCAGATATTGCGTTTTACTCCGCAGTTAATTTTAAAGGAATGTAAAAACAGAAAGCCATGCTAAACCTAATCCTTACCTTCATTACGGGCATCATAGTTTCTATTTATGCAGTATCACGGGTGCTCAAGCTGGCTATTGCCAGGAATTTGCTGGATGTGCCGGATAAAAACCGGAAAATTCATACCCGGAGCGTGCCTATTCTAGGCGGGCTGGGACTATTTATAGCTTTGGCTTTTGCATTTACAGCTTTTACGTTCGATGGGATGCCCAAGGGATTGATTCGTACATTTGGGGGGATAATCGCCCTTTTTATGATTGGACTGAAAGATGACTTGTTGCCGTCAAAACCTATCCGCCGCCTTGCTTACGAAACGTTGGTTTCCCTGGTGCTGATAATCGGGTCGGATATCCGGTTTACCAATATGTTCGGGCTGTTTGGCTTTACTCAAATTGATTACTGGCCAAGTGTAATATTGACCTGGTTATTTATTGTTGGGATGATTAATGCGTACAATATGATTGATGGCATTGATGGTTTGCTGGGGTCTATCAGCCTTTTGGGAGCGTTGTGTTATGCGTGGATTTTCTTTGTATATAAAGATTATCACTGGGCACAGTTTTGCCTGGCGTTGGCAGGTGCTTTGATTGGATTCCTGTATTTTAATACCTATCCGGCCAGAATATTTATGGGAGACAGCGGCTCAATGTTGTTGGGAGGGGCTTTCTCGGTCATGTCGTTGCATTTTCTCGACTTTACAACTTTCCAAAGCAATGACCTGAGACTGTTTTTTCCTCCGGTAATTGGAATTAGTATTGTGGCTATTCCTGTTTTTGATATGATGGTCGTGTTTGTAACCCGGATGATGCGTCGGGTATCCCCTCTAAAGGCAGACCGAAGACATTGCCATCATCGGTTACTTGATCTGGGATTAAATCATTTCCAGGCAACTATGATATTATTGGCAGCCAATCTGGTGGTAATCATTTTCGGATATTATTTGCAAATGTATTTCAGTATGTACACATCGTTGATCTTTCTGACTCTCTTCATATTGGGCTTAGAGGGATTGTTACTGGGACTTCATATCAGAAGACAAAGATCGAGCATCCGGGAGATCACTGGTGAAGAAAAGGTGGTTTTGCTGAAAGTAAAACTCTGACATCCCGTTTTTATATAGCCACTGAAAAGCGCAGAGACCTGGTCTTTGCGCTTTTTTGATGCCGAATCACTACTTTTGTACCAGAATTGATAGTTCATGGAAGATACTTATAAAACAATTGCCGCCATATCCGAAGGTTTATTTAAAGAGAAAATGAGCCGCTTTATCGCATTTGCCATTCCCGTGCGGACGGTGGATGAGGTGAAGTCTCATCTGGAGCGTTTCCAGAAGGAATATTACGATGCCCGCCACATCTGTTATGCCTATATGCTGGGCCATACCCGTACAGAATTCAGGGCAAATGATAACGGAGAGCCTTCGGGAACGGCCGGTAAACCCATTCTGGGACAGATTAATTCATTCGGGCTTACGGATATTCTGGTGGTGGTTGTGCGGTATTTCGGCGGAATAAAACTGGGAACCGGAGGGTTGATTGTCGCCTATCGGGAAGCTGCTCAGTTGGCTTTGCAGGAAGCTGATATAATCGAAAAGACGGTCGATGACGATGTGATGGTCCGCTTTGAATATCCGTTTATGAATGATGTGATGCGGATTGTCAAAGAAGAAGGGCCTGAAATCATTCGCCAGGTGTTTGAGATGGACTGCGAAATGGTGTTGCGCATTCGCCGTGCACAGGCTGACCGGTTACGGGAGCGTTTATCGAAGGTGGAATCGGCAACTGTTGAAAATCTGACCTGAATAGCCTCATATAAACCGGCTTAGCAGCTCATTGGGCTTTTCGCAACTGATGACATATTTCCTGTTTTTGGTAATGATGAGAATCATATTTCGTTCATCCGTTGCATAGGAAAAGTAGCTGCCGATTTCGCTATTGTAAAACCAACCCAGATAACCGAATAGCCCACCACTACCGAATTTCCGGATAGCATATCCGCTTTTATAGGCGCTGATGGCAATAATGTCTTTTCGGTGAATAATGACCGAACTAAACATTCGTCTGACTATCAGGTCATCTTCGTTAATGTCAATACAAATTGGAGAATAAGCCAGGCAATAAAGCGTTGCCAGCAAGATGATAAAGAAGATGATGGTGTGGCCATCAACCGCTGATTGATAAAGGCCGAAACCAATGATTAAAAGGGCAATAACGGTAATCACCCTGACCGTTTTACTCCAAAGACATCTAAACCTCATAGTTTACTTCTTTAGTGGTACGATAATATTGTGGAAAAGGCAATGGCAGACATTGATTCACCGGAGTTGCCAAAGGCAAAGATAGCGATAAAACAGGCGTTTTGTTCATCTGTAAGCACTATCTTTGCGGGATGAAAATTTATTGGGAAATATTTTACAGCTTTCTGAAGATTGGGCTTTTTACTATCGGCGGCGGATGGGCGATGGTTTCGGTCATCGAGCAGGAGATTGTCCATAAAAAAGGTTGGATGACCAAAGAAGAATTTGTTGATTCTTTGGCGATTGCCCAGACGGTTCCCGGAGTACTGGCCATCAATATGGCTAACTGCGTAGGCTACCATATCCAGAAGAAGAAAGGCGCCATGATGGCCATATTGGGTAGCGCTCTGCCATCTTTCCTGATTATACTGGTGATTGCGATGTTTTTTAGAGGTATTAAAGATAATCCGGTGGTGGAGCGAATCTTCAAAGGAATCAGACCGGCGGTTGTTGCCCTTATTTGTGTCCCCGTGTTTACTACTGCCAAATCGGTTGGGATTAACTTCCGGAATGTCATCATTCCCATTCTTTCTGCACTGGTTATCTGGCAGCTCAAGGTCTCGCCGGCCTATGTCTTCCTGTTTGCTGCAATCGGAGGCATTGTATATGTTAAGTATTTTCAGAAATAAAAGACCGACTCTAAACCGATGATATATATCCAGCTTTTTATTTCCTACCTGAAGATTGGTCTTTTTGCCTTTGGCGGAGGTTACGCTATCCTGTCTATGATACAGGATGAGGCTGTTCATACCCACCACTGGGTGACTACAAAGGAGTTTACCGATATTGTGGCAATCTCGCAAATGACGCCGGGGCCGATTAGCATTAACAGTGCGACCTATATCGGTTATGTGGTTACCGGAAATGTCTTTGGATCCCTGTTGGCGACCGTTGCCCTTTGCCTGCCTTCGCTGATTATCATGGCGATCGTGATACGATTGTTTATGAAGCACCGTAATAACCGGTATGTGGATGCTGCCTTCAAAGGCATCCGTCCGGCTGTGGTCGGGCTGATTGCGGCTGCCGCACTTTTATTGATGAATAACGAGAATTTTATTGATTACAAAAGTCTTCTGATATGTCTTGGTACTTTCGGCTTAGTCCGTTTTGCCAGGGTAGGTCCCATTCCTGCAATTATTCTGGCCGGAATATTAGGATATGCCTTCTATTGAAAACAATTTAATCAGCAGCAATATTTTCTCTAAAAATACTTTGCTCTTTATGAATAAATATTTATTTTTGAGGTGTGAACTTTTAAAACTTTACGATTATGTCGGTGAATAAAGCAATTTTGATTGGAAATGTTGGGAAAGATCCGGAGGTCAGATATCTGGATAGTGGTGTTGCAGTGGCTACCCTGACGTTAGCAACCTCGGAAAGAGGATATACTACTGCAAGTGGGGTGCAAGTACCGGAACGGACAGAGTGGCACAATGTTGTATTGTGGCGCGGATTGGCTGAAGTGGCCGAGAAGTACGTGAAGAAAGGTACTCAAATCTATATTGAAGGTAAAATCCGTACCCGCTCGTACGATGACCAGAATGGAGTGAAACGTTATGTGACCGAAATCCAGGCTGATGTGATGCAGTTGCTGGGTAAAAGAGATACGAATGGCACAACAACGGAAGCTGCTGCTCCGGCGGCTCAACCGGCACAGGCTGCTCCGTCGCAACAAGTGCAGGAACCATTCACCGATTTTGGGGCAAATGGTGCAACGGACGATTTGCCGTTCTGATATTTTCTTTACCTTTGCAAGTGTGGTTGTCACATTAATCACGCTATTGTAAAGACCTTTGGATGCTGTTGTTTTGTACGTAAGCCAAGCAACAGCATCTTTTGTTTAATTAAATCTGAATTGCTTGGACTCGTCGCATTCATATATGTTTTGGTTGGATTGGTTCGCTATCCATCCCTTGTCTTTGACAACGGGGCTTCTGGCCTTCGTTTCTTTGGTTCTGCTCTTTATTTCCGCTTTTATTTCCGCTTCTGAAACAGCCTTTTTCTCCCTCGCGCTACAAGACCGCAAGACCGTTGAGGCGGGGCACTCCCGGGTTGACCGTTCGGTTGTTTCGTTGATTAAGGATCCCAGTCAATTACTGGTGACGTTTATTCTCATAACGAGTTTGGTTAATCTCTCCTTTATCGTTATCAGCAGTCTGCTTATTGATTCTGTCATAAGTTTTACAAGCCTGGTTTCAGAATATCTTTTCAAAATCCTGGTGATTTCCTTTTCCCTTTTGGTCTTTGGTGAATTGATCCCCAAAATATACGCTTCTGAGATATCCCTGAAAATGGTTCGCCGGAGCGGTCGATGGGTGCATGGCGTGAGTTGGCTAATGTCGCCGTTGACGAAGCGTCTGGTCTCCATCGGGAATGTATTGACCCGCCACAAGCATCGTCACAATCAGAATATCTCGATGGACGAACTTTCCCATGCCCTGGAACTGACATCGGAGGATAACCGCGAGGATAAGGAGATTCTCGAAGGCATCATAAAGTTTGGGGATAAGTTGGTGGCAGATGCGATGACCCCCCGCATCGACATAGACTTTATTGATATTAAACTCAATTTCCGCGAGGCGCTGGCCCGTGTGATTGAGACGGGCTATTCGCGCATTCCGGTATATTCGGGTGTGCAGGATTCGGTGAAGGGTGTGCTGTACGGTAAAGACCTTTTGCCTTATCTGAATAAACCCGATAATTTCCGTTGGCAAAGCCTTATTCGCCCGGCCTATTTCGTGCCTGAGACGAAAAAGATTGACGACCTGCTGGAAGATTTCAAAACTGCCAAGATTCACATGGCGATAGTGGTGGATGAGTACGGTGGTGTGTCGGGACTGATTACGATGGAGGACGTGCTTGAAGAGATTGTGGGCGAAATCAGCGACGAATACGACGAAGATGAGCGCCAGTATATCCGGCTGGAGGACGGTTCGATCATCTTCGAAGCCAAGATATTGCTCAATGACTTTTTCAAAGTTACCGGCATCGACGATGAGTTGTTTGCTTCCGTCATTGCTGAAGCCGAAACCCTGGCGGGAATGATTCTCGAAATCAAAGGGGAATTTCCGGCCCGTCGTGAGGTGATTTCCTTCGGCAATTATTCGTTCCAGATTCTGGAGGTAGATAAACGTCGTATTCGTAAAGTGAAATTCAGGGAGGAAAAGCCGGAGGAAGGCTCCACTGATTGATTGTTCCTGTCCTTTACCATTATCCTTCTGTTATTTATTCCTCTGTGGTTCTCTGTGAGAAACTCCGTGTGCCTCTGTGATATGAAACCTAATAACATTTTCCCAAAATGAAATATACCCATTTCCCGCTTCTTATTGTTCTCGCGTTTATTCTTTTTTCCTGCGACAAGCCTATCCCTCGTCCCAAAGGTTATTTCCGCATCGATGTTCCCAAGCGCAATGTCGTTGCATTTGATGTGCGCCAGCTGCCCTATAGTTTTGGGATTTCGAAGGCGTCGAACCTGAAATACGACACGACGGGACAAGACCGGAGCTGGCTGGTGATTGAGTATCCCCGTTATAAAGCGAAGGTGCTTTGTACTTATAAAACGATTACTCCGGCAGGATTCCGTGCGATTTCAGAAGAGAACCGTGACTTTGTTTACCGCCATACCGTCAAGGCATCGGCCATTGATGCCAAGCTATTTGAAAATCCGGAACGCCGTGTCTATGGGGTATTTTATGACCTCAGAGGTGAAGCGGCCACTCCCTTGCAGTTTATGCTGACAGACAGTGTGCATCACTATTTTCGTGGGTCGCTCTATTTCGATTGTGCCCCGCAGCCCGACTCACTCGCGCCTGTGGTGAAGTATATCAAGGAGGACATTCTCGATTTGATGAAAACTTTTTCGTGGAAATAAAGTCAAGCCATGGCAATTATTCTACAAAATAGCTACGCTGGAGCCCAATGGGCCGTTTGGAAGGTCGAAGAGAGTCTGGAGCATCTGATTGCACTCTCTCTGGATGCCGAAAGACTGAAATCGTCACTTGAAAATATCCCCAGCGACAAGCGCAAACTGGAATTTGCTGTGACTCGCCTTACTTTAGAATACCTGATAGGTGAATATGCCCAAGTGGAATATCTCCCTTCCGGCAAACCATTCCTATCCGATTCCTCATATCACATCAGCCTGACTCATACAAATGGATTTGTGGCGGCGATGATTCACCCCGATCAAGAGGTGGGCATTGATCTCGAACATGTCTCTCCACGTGTAATGAAAATCCAGCAACGTTTTCTTTCCCCCGATGAAATATCGGTTCTTACTCCCGAACACGAAATGATGCAGACGCTGATCCTCTGGTCGGCCAAAGAGAGCGTCTTCAAAGCGCTCGGGGAGGAGGGGGTTGACTTTCGCGAGCAGCTTGTTTCCCGTCCTTTTGAGTTTCATGGAAATGGAGTTCTCTCCCTCCAGGAGTTGCGCACTCCGCAACAACATCTTTTTTCGATTCCCTATTTTACAAATGAAGATTTTGTCCTGACTTTGACGGTGAAGGAGTGAGGTAAAAAGTGCCTGATTGACGGTCCCAACCGATAAATTAGCGCTCCAGAGTGCTTCAGAGACGGTCGTTACTGCCAAGTTAGCGGTCGGGAGCGACATTTTATCGGTCAAGAGCGTCTCCGAGTCGGTCGGGAGCGAGTCAAAGTCGGTCCGAAGCGACTTGAAGTCGGTATTTTTCGAGTCAGAGTCGGTCAAAAGCGTCTCCGAGTCGGTCGGGAGCGAGATTAAGTCGCTCTTTAGCGAGTCAAAGTCGGTCTGGAGCGACTTGAAGTCGAAAGTTTTCGAGTCAAAGTCGAAATGATATATCTCCGAGTCGTAATATTTCGAGTTGGAGTCGAAATGAAGCGTGTCAATGTCGAAATGGAGTGACTTGAAGTCGAAAAATTTCGAGTCAGAGGCTCAATTTATCTTTCCCCTAAAAAACAAATAACCCGTCCCGGGAAGGAACAGGTTGCTGTTATTGTATTCAGAAATTTCTTATTTCCAGAAGTTATGAAAATGGTGAACCGGTCCGTGTCCTTTACCAATTTCATAATTCGCACCGGCCATAATGGCCTGATTGATATACTCCTTGGCCTTGCGGACGGCATCGTTAAGCGGCATGTCATGTGCCAGGAAAGAGGCAACCGCCGAAGAGAAGGTGCAGCCTGTGCCGTGCGTGTTGGGCGTATTGATGCGTTTCGAGGTTAGTTCGATAATCTCATCCGTTTCGGCATTGTAGAAGATGTCGGTTAGTACCTCTTCTGTCAGATGCCCGGCTTTGAGCAGCACGGAGACACGACCGTCGCACGAAAGACGTTTAACGACCTTCGCTAAATCCTCCTGTGAATTTATTTTCTCTCCCAGTAAAACTTCCGCTTCGGGAATATTCGGTGTGATGACCCGTACCATCGGCATCAGTTCGTTTTGGAGCGTGGCGATGGCCTCGTCCTGCAACAGTTTATCGCCCGAAGTCGCTACCATCACGGGGTCGAGCACAATGTTTCGGATTTGATATGGCGCGAGGGTCTCCTTCACCGCACGAATCAGCTCCGAGGAGTGTAGCATCCCGATTTTGATGGCATCGGCACCGATGTCGTCAAGGACAGATTTGATTTGTCCCTGCACAAAGGGGATGGGGATGGGGTGCACGCCATAGACGCCCACCGTATTTTCGTCCACCACCGCCGTGATGGCTGTCGTGGCGAAACATCCGCAGGCTGACATGGTTTTCATGTCTGCCTGTATGCCGGCGCCTCCGCTGGGGTCACTGCCGGCTATGGTAAGGGTTCTTTTGTATTGCATAAATGTTGTTTCTATTTCTGGATATTAGACGGAAAGAGCTTGTGGTGAAAGCTTAGTCGATTTAAATTGTTTCGGACTATAAATGAATTCCACTGGACAAAAGTAGAATTAGCTCATTCCTTCTTTATTTAATTGTAATAACTTCTTCGAATTCAATTCCTTTTATTTTCTCAGATTCGAAAATTTCTTTCAATTCCTGATTTACTATAATCCATGGTCTGGCATAACCAACAATATTGTTACCAAAAGCTACTTTATTAGAGAAACCGATACATTCCCAGGTTTTCATAAGCAATTCGTTTTGATAAAAGCCAATTGTTGCTTCCTTATATATAAAATTTAATGGACTTACTATCGTAGGTTTGTCTTGCGAAATTATAGCGTGATTAAAATATCCATTTCGTTTACATTTGTCACATTGTCCATCAATTACGTAGCCTGTTGATTGCACCTCAAATCTAGGTAATACTATTGATGTATATAAGTGATAGTACTCGAGAATATTGCCTTTTAAATCAATTACAGGACGTAATATAAAGCTCGGTTTTGATTTTCTAATTACCTCATACATCCTTTTTGAGATTATAAAGTCACCATCAAGAGTCTCAAAAAAGTCTTTGGATATCTTTGAGAATCCTTTTACTTTTAAGTGACTAACTAATTCTGCTCCTGTACCACAAAAGTCACAAGCATTACTAAAATCGTATTCTGATTTACAGCATTCTCCACTTTCTCCTATAGGGGCTTTGATGTAAGAGATAATATAGTATTTCATCTTTTAGTTGTTTTTGCAATATATCAATGCTATTCCATCACACCGGCCAGTTCTCCATCCGGTACGCACTATCCCAAAACATCCATTCCATCTTCGAAGCATAGACGAACGCTTCCGTCATTTCAGCGTGACGGGTAGAGTTTTCGGCAGCGTGGTCACAAATAGCGATGGCTTTCTCCACCGAACGGGCAAAGTCATCTCCGCCGTAAGTGTCAATCCACGGCTGGTAGGGATTGTTGTCCCGGTTTTGAGTGGCGAGGAGATGGTCGCCCACTTTCTTGTAAATCCAGAAGCAGGGGAGGACCGCCGTCAGTGTGGTCTCGATGGGGTGATGCGCCAACTGTTTCGACAGGAAGCCGGTATACAGAAGGCAACTCGGGGATGCACCGTGGTATGCCGGAATGGGGGCATCCTTCAGGAAAGAACCGTGCAAAGCCGATTCCACCGCGATGGTCTCGGTCGAGAATTTGAGAAAAGCTTCACGGTGCTCGGGTTGGTGGAGGCGAGTAGCGATACCGGCCAGAATCTTCCCGTATTCAGATAGATATATCGCATCCTGACGGAGGTAGAAGTCAAATTTCTCCTTGGGTAATGTTCCCTCTTTCAGCTCGTGCAGGAAAGGCAATTCCAAGATGCGTTGGTAGATGGGCTCAATAGCCGCCCAGGCTTGTTCGCTCCATTTCATATCGGGGAGGAATTAAAGTAACTTTTCCAAAGTTTGGAACTTTGGAAAAGTTAGCTGGTTGAAATATGTTTATTCAGCCGAATGCACGCAGTCGCTCAACTCGCGGGTCAGTTTCATCGCGCAGAAGTTAGGACCGCACATGGTGCAGTAACCTTCGTCGGAATGAGAGCCTTCCTTGTAGTACTCCATCGCACGCTCGGGGTCAAGCGAGAGGTTAAACTGGTCTTTCCAGCGGAAGTCGAAGCGGGCTTTGCTCAATGCATTGTCACGTACCTGAGCTCCCGGATGCCCTTTGGCAAGGTCGGCAGCGTGAGCGGCAATCTTATAAGCGATAACGCCGTTGCGCACATCTTCCTTGTTGGGCAAACCAAGGTGTTCTTTCGGAGTCACGTAACAAATCATCGCTGTGCCCAACCATGCAATTTGAGCAGCACCAATTGCCGATGTGATGTGGTCGTAGCCCGGTGCGATATCGGTAGTCAAAGGGCCGAGGGTGTAGAACGGAGCGCCGTGGCAGGTCTTCTTCTGCAAGTCCATATTCTCCTGAATCTTATTCATTGGCACGTGACCCGGACCTTCGATAATTACCTGCACATTGTGTTTCCATGCCTTTTCGGTCAGTTCACCCAACACTTCGAGCTCTGCAAACTGCAAAGCATCGTTCGCATCGTGGATGGAACCAGGACGCATGCCGTCACCGAGTGAAACCGCCACGTCATAGGCTTTCAGGATTTCGCAGATTTCATCAAAGTGAGTGTAGAGGAAATTCTCGGTATTGTGTACTTTGCACCATTTGGTCAGGATAGAACCTCCGCGCGAAACGATACCGGTGAGGCGGTTGCTCAATAAAGAAGCATGTTTCAGCAATACACCCGCATGGATGGTAAAGTAGTCCACACCCTGCTCGCACTGCTCGATGAGCGTGTCGCGATAGATTTCCCAGTTGAGGTCTTCCACCTTGCCGTCCACCTTCTCCAATGCCTGATAGATAGGTACGGTTCCCACCGGTACCGGACAGTTGCGGATAATCCATTCGCGGGTTTCATGGATATTGGCCCCGGTAGAGAGGTCCATCAGGGTATCGCCACCCCATTTGCAGCTCCATACGGCTTTCTCCACCTCTTCATCGATGCTTGATGACATCGCGGAGTTTCCGATATTGGTATTGAGTTTCACCAGGAAGTGGGTTCCGATGATCATCGGTTCGGCTTCGGGGTGGTTGATGTTGGCAGGGATGATGGCGCGTCCGGCAGCTACCTCCTGACGCACAAACTCCGGCGTGATGTGGCTTTCGATACCCAATGCCTCAATCATCTGGTTTTCGCGGATAGCCACGTATTCCATTTCGGGTGTGATGATGCCTTGTTTCGCGTAGTACATCTGAGTGATTTCCTTGCCGGATTTAGCACGGTAAGGCTTGCTGATGTGTTCGAAACGCAGGTGATCGAGTGAAGTGTCGGCTGCACGCATTCTTCCGTATTCCGAAGTGATGTCGGGCAATTGTTCCACATCGCCGCGTTTCACCATCCATGATTCACGCAGACGGGGAAGACCTTTTTTCAAATCTATTTCCGCTAAATCGTCAGAAAAAGGACCGCTGGTGTCGTAAACCACTACGGGAGCATTTTGTGTTACTTTGCGTTTGCCGTTTTCGATCTCGATTGTGTCGAGCAGCGTGACGCGGCGCATGGCCACGTGAATGTCGTGCATTTTTCCCGGAACATAAATCTTTTCAGAAGCCGGATAAGAGATTTTGATGTTGTTGTTCATACCGTTATCATTTAATAAAATGGGAGGGGATACGGTACATCGGACAGATGACAAAGAGAAGCTATGAATAAATTCCTACGGCGGCATTACCCGCATCAGGTTCATAGGGTATGATCTCAGCCTGTTAGTAAGGCACCCCTTTCGGTGGCAAAGGTAACGGATTTTGAACGTATCTGCAAATGAGAAAGTGATTTACAATTTAGCCAGTTACAATTTACAATTTAGGTGATACTGCTTATTCTAAATTGTCAATGGTAAATCTTTCAATTGTAAATAATATGGTCTATTCGCTCAGACAGCTTTTGGGCAGTCTGGAATTTGTGTTTGTCCCTTTGGGGTTGGTTTCTTTATGTCAGATGGTTTGAAATATGGGGAGGTTATTTCTCGCAGACTTCATCTCCTCCCTTCGGGGAGGTCGGGTGGGGTCTTATCCCCCCAAAACAGACCTTTATCGGAGGAATAACAATTCCGACGGAAATATCGTAGTGAACTATTCAAAAGGTGCTTTATCTTTGTGTCAGAATCAAACGTATAAATCCTATATTTTATGGAATCTCAATTTAGAAATGAAGACCCGGCTCCTTACGGCCGTTTCTGTGCTCCGCCTCGCCATAGACATTGCGTCGGTTCAAAGGTGTTTTTCGGAGTTGTCGTTATCGTGGCCGGTCTGTTGTTACTTGGCTTCAATACCGGACTTCTGAATGAATCGTATCGACCGGTAATCTTCTCCTGGCCCATGCTGTTGGTGGTGATTGGTGTTACCCAGATGTTTAACCGTTCCATTTTTGGAGGCACCATTTTGACGCTTATCGGTGGATTTTTCCTGATGCGAAAACTTGGCTATATCGACCCTCAGATTGCGAATCTTTACTGGCCGGTGCTGATTATTGCAGCCGGAGTTGTCATCATTCTGAAGACTTCATTTGGTCCTAAAAGAGATCCGTTTCACAAGTTAGACTCCGGCTATACCGGCAGTGAAATTAAAAATGGAGTCATTGAGGAGAATAATATCTTCAGCGGATCCAAACGTAAATTCCAGGATATGGTATTTCGCGGTGGGGAGATTAATTGCATCTTTGGTGGCAGTGAACTTGACCTGACTCATGCTAAACTGGAAGAAGGCATAAATCAACTCGAAGTAAATTGTATCTTCGGCGGAATCACGCTCATTGTTCCTTCCGACTGGAATGTACAATTGAAGAAAGACTCCATTTTCGGAGATTTTGCCGATAAACGTCCTTATTCGGAAGCACAAAAAGACAATACGCGCATCCTTATCGTAAAAGCTTCCTGCATCTTCGGTGGTGGCGAGATTAAGAGCTATGTATGAGCCATCCCTTCTTAAATAAAAAGATATTTCCTTTCTACTCTGCGGCCTGGCTATTTCCAACGGTATTGCAGGTGTGGTCGATGGCATTGGGAGGCTATTTTACGCTGGAGGCAGCAATCATATTGAGCCTGATTTCCAATAGTGTCTTTTTTATCCTGGGATTATCGATGTGGTTTTTTGTAAAATATACGCTCATCAATACCACCTCGCTGTTCAAACGGATACTAGACTTTACTGCTTCGTGTATCATGATACTTTTTATCTGGCAGTCGGTGGTCTTTATCCTGATAGGTCTTCTCTGGAATAATCCGCCTGATTTTTCCATCTTTTTCCCACAACGTCTGATTTATGGATTCATGGTCTATCTGCTTATCCTGATGGCCTACTATTTGCGAATCAGTTATGACGTGTTGCAGGAAAAAGCCCAGAATGAAGCACGACTCCGCGAAATGCTGAAGGACAGCGAACTGGATATGTTGAAGTCACAGATCAATCCGCATTTTCTTTTCAATAGTCTCAATTCGGTGAACTGGCTGACACAGATTCAACCCGATAAAGCCAGTGAGATGATTGTTTCCCTGTCGGAATATCTGCGCTATTCCATTGCCGGAGGACACCGTACGTTATCTTCCCTGAAGATGGAGATGGAGAATATCACCCGATACATTAATATAGAGAAGATACGTTTCGGGGAAAAACTCAAGGCGGAGTACCAGGTGACAGAGGAGTGTCTTCAGGTGAAGATTCCATCAATGATTCTGCAACCGCTCTATGAAAATGCGATCAAGCACGGGGTGTACGAAAGTACGGATCCGGTCTGGATTGAGACAAAGATTTCATGTAACGATACGCATGTCAGGATTGTGATTCAAAACAGTTTCGAGCCGAATATTCCTTACCAGAAAGGAAACGGACTGGGGCTGAATAATGTCCGTCAACGCTTGCGACTCATATACGGCGAAACAGCCTCCCTTGAAACCGAGAAAAAAGAACAACTATTTACCGCAACCTTATTAATTCCCCGAATATGCCCATCAGAACATTGATAGTCGATGATGAAGCGCCGGCTAGGGCGTTGTTGAAACATTATCTCTCATCTCATTCCGATATTGAAGTCATTGGAGAGGCGGCCGACGGATTCGAAGCTTTCCGGCTGGTCAAAGAGTTACAGCCCGAATTGATGTTGCTTGATATCCGGATGCCCAAGCTTTCCGGTTTCGAATTGCTGGAGCTGCTGGAAAATCCACCGGCTGTGATTTTTACAACCGCTTTTGACGAATATGCCATCAAAGCTTTCGAGGCCAATGCCTGCGATTACCTGATGAAGCCATTCTTGCGCGACCGGTTGGATGTGGCACTGGACAAAGCCCGTCTTCGCCTGACATCAAATGCTCCGGCAGAAGAATCTCCGGTAAATAAGCTTTTGGAAAATGGACCTCTTCAGGAAGAAAAGTTGCAACGAGTGGCAGTGCGAAGCGGACAAAAAATCCGCATCATTCCGGTAAATGATGTCCTCTATTTTGAGTCGGATGGTGATTATGTGCTGATACATACCGCTGAAGGTCGCTTCCTGAAAGAGAAGACGATGAAGTTCTTCGAAAGCCATCTGGATGAACGTCAATTCGTACGTGTGCATCGTTCCTACATCGTTAACGTGGAGCATATCAAGGGGATGGAACTCTACGAAAAAGACAGTTGGACATTACTGCTCTCTAATCGTGAATATATCAAAGTCAGTGCGACAGGCTACAAGGCACTGAAGAAAGTCTTGAATCTGTAATGTGTTTAATTGTTTTTTGGGAAAGAATTTCACAAAAACGTTTCCTGGAGTTTTTAATAACGATAAATTATTTGCCACGAATCCACGAATTGAATATTTATCAAGCCAGAGTTTAAATCATTGCGAATTCGCCCGAATCTTTTTCAAGATTGAAAAAGTAGGGAATACTTTATTCGTGGATAATTATTTGCTAAATCTCTGATAGCCGATATGCTGTAGATGTTCTCAGATAATATTTGGAGTTTTTGAAATAAAAGATGACCTTTGTTAGGTCGTCTTTTTTATTTAAAGTCATAATACAATGAAGCCAACCTTAGTACAATTAATATCCGAAGGAAAAACTCTTATTTCCGACGGTGCCTGGGGTACATTCCTACAGGCTAAAGGCATGCAACCCGGAGAATGTCCCGAACAGTGGAACATCGACCATACCGAAGATGTGCTTGACATTGCCCGCAGTTACATAGCCGCCGGATCCGATACCATCGAAACCAACAGTTTCGGAGGAAATCGCTTCAAACTTGCCAACTTCGGCCTTTCCGATAAAGCATTTGAACTTAACAAAAAGGCAGCAGCCATTTCGCGTGAAGCTGCCGGCGCCGATAAATATGTGCTTGGGTCAGTTGGCCCGACCGGCAAAATGCTCATCATGGGTGACGTAACCGAAGAGGAACTCTACGAAGCCTTTAAGGAGCAATGCGTTGCGTTGCATGAAGGTGGAGCAGATGCCATCGTTATCGAAACAATGACAGCTCTAGATGAAGCTTCCATAGCCATTAAAGCAGCACGTGAAAATACCCCCTGCGAAGTAATCTGCACGATGACCTTTGACCTTCTACCTACCGGGGAATACCGTACAATGATGGGCGTTTCTCCTACGGAAATGGTTGCCGCGCTGAAAGAGGCCGGTGCTCACATCATCGGTGCGAATTGCAGTAACGGTATCGAGGGTATGATTAAAATCACGGAAGAGATTCGCTCGGTAGATGCTGTAATTCCGGTGCTCATTCATGCTAATGCTGGAATGCCGGTTTGCGATAATGGCTGCACTGTTTTCCCTGAATCTCCGGAGATGATGGCCAATATTGCGCCTAAACTAGCACAGGCGGGAGCAAATATCATTGGTGGTTGCTGCGGCACTACTCCCGCACATATTCATAAACTGGCAGAAGTCCTTAAGAAATAACCATTCTGTAACTGCAGAGGCTTGGATACGGTTAGACCTGACAGGTTTTCAAAACCTGTCAGGTCTATTATCAGTGCCCTCTGTGATATTTAAAAATAAACAACAATGACAAGAGCAGATTCAATCTGGAGCGATGTGAAAAAAATCAGAGCCAACGCTCCGCTTGTACAAAATATTACCAACTACGTAGTGATGAACAATACAGCCAATGCCCTTCTGGCCGTTGGTGCTTCACCCGCTATGGTGCATAGTGTGGATGAGGTTGAGGAGATGGTGGCCTTTGCCGGTGCGCTGGTGGTGAATATCGGTACACTCAGCCGTCACTGGATAGATGGCATGGAAATGGCAATGGTCAAAGCCAAAGAGCTGGGTAAGCCCATCGTATTTGACCCGGTCGCTGTCGGAGCTACCCAATTGCGCAACGAAGCTTGTGAAACCCTGATTCAGAAAGCGGCTCCGGCCATTATTCGCGGAAACGGTTCTGAGATTCTAGCTTTGAATAAAGCGGCATCCGGAGGGAAAGGGGTGGATAGTACGGCTGCTGCTGAAGACGCGGTAGGTGCGGCGCAGGCTATTTCGAAAGAGTTTGGTTCGGTGGTGGTCATTAGTGGCCAGACCGACTTCATCATTAGTGGCGATCAGGTGGCTAAAGTTGAAAATGGAACTCCGATGATGACCCGCTTGACCGGTATGGGATGTACGGCTACTGCCATTTGCGGTGCTTTTGCTGCCATTAATCCTGACTCGTTTGAAGCTGCAATCAATGCCATGTATGTGATGGGCATTTGCGGTGAGCAGGCTTTGGCTAAATCAACCGGCCCTGGAAGTTTTCAGGTGGCATTCCTTGATGCACTTTACAACCTGACTCTGGCTGGTATTCAGGATGCCTTGTAGTTTTACCGATATAAAATAAGCCTGGATTTGCCAAAATCATGCCCGACATTGCCACTGTTGGGCATGACATTGCCACTGTTGGGCATAACATTGTCATTGTTGGACATCACATTGGTGTTTACGGGCTTCACAACGGCAATGTCGGGCTTGATTCAGGCTTTGTCAGACTTATTCTCCTCTCTTTTATCAATAAAAAACAGAAAAACATGCTCCAAACCCAGAACATCATTAAACAATATGCCAATCATCGGGCGCTCGACTGTGTATCGGTCGATGTACCGGAAGGTTGCATCTACGGCTTGCTGGGTCCGAATGGCGCCGGTAAAACCACGTTGATTCGGATTGTCAATCAGATTATTGCTCCGGATAGCGGTGCGGTTTTACTCAATGGAAAACCCATTACTCCAGAAGATGTCCGTCACATCGGTTATTTACCCGAAGAAAGAGGGTTGTATAAGAAGATGAAGGTGGGGGAGCAGGCGCTCTATCTCGCGCAGCTGAAAGGCATGTCGCAGAAAGAGGCCCGCAAACGGATTGAGTATTGGTTTGACCGGCTGGAAATCGATGGTTGGTGGAACAAGAAAGTGGAGGAACTATCCAAAGGGATGCAGCAAAAGGTACAGTTTGTCACCACTGTGGTACATGAGCCGAAGCTGTTGATTTTTGATGAACCGTTCAGTGGATTTGACCCGGTAAATGCCGCTTTACTGAAACGGGAAATCCTTGAGCTAAAGAAAAACGGAGCCACCATTATGCTTTCGACACACAATATGAATTCGGTGGAGGAGCTTTGCGATGAAATCACGCTCATTGACCGGTCAAAAGTGGTACTACAGGGAAAAGTGGAGGAAATCCGTAATCAATTCCGCAGTAATATTTTCCGCATAATTATCAGGGGAGAAAATATTGAGGTGTCAGCCGGAGATCCATTCACTATTCTGCAAACCAATCTCAGATCAGGAAATCTGGAAGTGCGTTTGCAAAAAGAGGAGAATATTTCCGTTCAGCAATTGATTAAAATGTTGATTGAACGATACGAAGTGATTGCATTCGAAGAAGAACTTCCGGGAATGGAAGATATTTTTATCAAGGTCGTTAACCATCCAAATGAGTAAGTCATGAGCAAAATCGGACTGATTATTCAAAAAGAATATTTGCGCAGGGTGAACAAGAAATCGTTCATCATCTTTACGTTTCTGACCCCGCTGTTGATTGTCGTGCTGGTGGCTATGCCGTTGTGGCTTTCGACATTTAAAGATACGGAGGTGAAAAATATCGCCCTGATTGATGTGACCGGAAAGTACGGCGCGGTACTGAAAGACCGGGATAACTATCATTTTATCAACATGAAAAAGGAGGCCGGGGTATTTAACCCCAATGACCATAAGGATATTTATGCCTTTGTGATGATTGATGCCGACCTGCTGCAACACCCCGATAAGATTACCATCTATTCGGAGACGCAGATAACGACTGATCTGAAAGGCTATATCTCTGACCAGTTAAGTAAGTATCTGAGCAATGAGAAACTGGCTTCGTATAACATTCCCGACCTGAAAAAGATTATTCAGAATTCACAGATTGAGTTGAATATCAAGACCATTAAGCGAAATGATAATGGGAAGGAGAAGGCCGCATCGAGCGAGTTTGCCACGGCTGTTGGGCTTGTTGCCACGTTCATGATTTACATGTTTATTTTCATGTATGGTGCGATGGTTATGCGGGGCGTGATGGAGGAAAAAAGTTCGCGGATTGTTGAGGTGTTGGTCTCATCGGTAAAACCCATTGAGTTGATGTTGGGGAAAATCATCGGGATTGCCCTGGTCGGACTGACACAGTTCCTGCTTTGGGTAATTCTCTCGTTAGGGATATTAATGGTGGTCGCATTGACTACGGGAATGCCCCTGCTCGCAACAGCTTCTGCTCAGGCGCCCGGAATTCTGCAAATGATGGGAGGCGTCAACCTGGCAGAGATAATACTCTATTTTGTACTCTATTTCCTGGGAGGATATTTGCTTTATGCTTCCTTGTTTGCTGCGGTGGGTTCGGCCGTGGATAGCGAGACAGATACGCAGCAGTTTATGTTGCCCATCACCATTCCGATTATTTTTGCGATGTATGCCGGTATTTACAGTGCACAGAATCCTGACGGACCGCTGGCTTTCTGGTGCTCGTTGATCCCTTTCACGTCCCCGATTGTGATGATGGTGAGGTTGCCGTTTGATGTACCGTTGTGGGAGAAGTTATTGTCACTGACATTGCTGATTATCACTTTCATCGGAACCACCTGGATGGCAGCGAAAATTTACCGCACGGGTATTCTGATGTATGGGAAAAAGGTGAATTACCGTGAGCTGCTGAAGTGGCTGAAATATTGAGCTGACAAAAAAGCAAGAGCCCTCGACCGGTTTTGGAAGAGGGCTCTTAATGCTTATCCCGGTTATTCCTTTTTATAGGAGGGATAATCTGTGTATCCCTTTTCATCTGCGGAATAAAATAAATCCATATGTAACTCATGCGAGAGGGGATAGCCATTTTTGAGCCGGTCAACCCAATCAGGATTATTGATGAACGGACGGCCAAAAGCAATCAGGTCGCCCAACCCACTTTCAATATCTGACTCGGCTTTCTCTTTATTGTATCCGCCGGCCAGTATGATGGTGTTTTTGAAAAGAGTCCTGATGGCCGTTTTTATTTCCGGAGGAACAGCCGGGGCACCCATTGCCGAATGATCCACTAAGTGGATGTAGGCGATGTCAAGCTTATTCAGTTCCGTAGCCAGATATTTGTAGGTGGCATCTATCTCGGGATAATGCGGCATGTCACTGGCCACTCCATACGGGGATAAACGAATACCGGTTTTCCCTCTTCCAATAGCTTCCGCCACCGCTTCTACCACTTCGAGTACAAACCGGCAGCGATTTTCAATGCTTCCGCCATAACCATCTGTACGGATATTACTCACCGGTGAAAGGAATTGTTCAAGCAGATAGCCGTTGGCTCCATGCAGCTCCACTCCGTCAAATCCGGCTTTCAACCCATTTATAGCCGCTTCTACAAATTCCGTTTTAGTCTGAATAATATCTTCTGCCGTCATCTCTTTGGGAACAGGGAAATCCTGCATTTGCTCAGCATCGGTCCACATCTGTCCTGCTGCTTTCACGGCTGAGGGGGCAATTATCTGAGACCCTTCAGGCGTATTAAGGGGATGACTTATCCGTCCGGTGTGCATCAGTTGCACTATGATTCTGCCCTCTTTTTCATGAACTGCTGAAGTGACTTTTTTCCAACCTTCCACCTGTTCTTTATTAAAAATACCAGGAATACGAGCATAACCCAGTCCGTTTGCTGATGGAGCTGTTCCCTCAGTGATATTCAATCCGGCTCCCGATCGTTGATAGTAGTACTCAGCCATCAGGTCATTAGGAATGTTTCCGATTGCCCGGCATCTTGTCATGGGGGACATAACCACCCGGTTTTTCAACTCAATAGTGCCCAGCTTATGGGGTGTGAATAATTTGTATGTTTCCATATTATCAGCGAATTAAATTCAATATGATATATAACGGAAAAGAGAATGGTAAGGTTTTTTAATTGCTTGATTATAAAAAAGAAAGCCGCATTATCCGGTAGCGAATATTGCGGCTTTGATTTATCGGGTAATTTTGTAGAATCTTGCCAGATAATTCGATGTATTGGTGAATATTGGTTTGGTAAATTCGATAAAGAGGTCATTTGCAGGTGGTGGTACAACAGCTTCCCGTTCACAGATTTTGAGTTGCTGAGAAGTTAATGCCCTTGAATCACCATTAAAATTTCCCCATGAATTTTGCCAGGTAAAAGTCCCCGGGAGCTTCTCGTGTGCAAGTAGTTGTTTGGTTTTGAAATCAACAATTTGCAGCGACAAAAGCCCTTTTGACTCGACTGTTCGGGTGCGGGTTGTTAATTTTGCAGTCACTGTATTATATACCTTTTTCTCTCTGCCGTTGTCCATTTTGACGGTACCGACTATCACGCTGTCTTTTTTGCATTGCTCCGTATTTGAGGTTTCATAAACTTGTCCCACCACAAAGTCGTCAAATGCCATTCGAATCACGTGGTCGGGTTTGAGTCTGGTACGTTCCGCTTCTATGGGGCGATAAAAACGCAGAAACTGGTTTCTTCGGTCATTATTCAGATAAGTAAATATCTGGTCGTAGAAGAAATCGCACGAAAACTGATATTTTCCCAGAACCGGAATCTGTTCCAATACGACTTTGACAGTCGCTTTGTCCAGCGCTTCTGCTATTTTAATATTGGCTTGCGGATTGTTAGGACTGTAATTGAGGGCTTCATTGAACAGGTAATAGGCCTGACGGGCCTCTTCGTGTGTGCCTGCTGAGAGTTTTAGGTTTCCCAGCTCCATACATTCCTGAAAAGCTTTATCCTTTGCTTTAGCTTGTTCTTCAAAGAAAGGTTGTGGCCGAGGAATTACTTTAAGTGCTCCGGGGCAGGTTTTGATGTTTTGGTAAATCGTGTTTAATGCACCATAATGCTGATAAATCTGGCGAAACTTATCGTCACCATTCATCGTCAGCATATTTTCAATGGTTGATTTCGTATTCTCGATTAAGAGGGGATAGGCCTGTTGCAGCACTTCTCTGGAGGTTTTGTGCTCCGGGTTACTTCTTAGCTTATCAATGGCAATCATACACGACTGGTAATAATCACCGCGGTTGAAGGCTCTCTTACTGCTACGGCAACCTTCAAAAATAAACAACGTCATTAACGCCAGTACAAGAACTGTAATTTGTTTTTGCTTCATGGGTGTAGGTACTATTTGTTTTGTAAATATTTCCAGGCGGATTTAATTCCTATAAAAAGACGATGTGGATAATAGAGATAAAATAACGATTGACGCTTAACAGGATAACGATACATCATAAATTCTTTAGATGGAAAAAGAAGATGGAACAAATATTTTGATTTAGCTCTAATGCTACTAAGTTGAGACAAGCCGGAAAAATAATATGATACACGATTAGACTTATGCGATTTACCGATAAGCAGTTTATCAAACAAACGGCTTTCTTTCGTAGTAACAAGATAATTATACTTATTAGTTATATCTTTTGGAATAATTGCGCCTATAAAATGATGGCATAACATAATCTGTAGAAAGAATCTTTTGGTACAATTCGCGGTATTGCATTTCTCTTCTATTTCATTCCAATCTATTTTTAAAGCATATTTCTCCAGAATATTTGTTATGTCTGCATACCAACCGAATTGAACCCTATTTGTCCTGTAATGTTTATCCAGGTGCAAGCTGAGATGGATCAGAAGATCTGTAAGATTAAGGGATAGTACATTTATTCCATAAATTGATGTCTGGATTGCTCTATTCCATACTGTTTCTAAATCAATAGATTTAGTTTCCCAAGAGTTCAGGATCTTAAAATGGATTTCTACAGCCACACCTTGATAAGTCATTTGAGGCAGGTGTTGTGAATGGAAGTTCTTGTCTAAAAATATTGATAGATCAATTGGATATGCAGCTTTATATCCCAGCTTTTCCATTATTTCAATGCTTTTTTCTATCTTTTCTTCTTTGATCAAAAGATCTATATCACTAAGTTGGCGTAATCCAATATCCTTATAAAGCCATTCAGTTAAATAGATTCCTTTAAGTACAATTACTTCAATTCCAGCTTTAGAGAAAATATCTAAAATTCTTCGTAGATGTTCATAATAGAGCGTATTCCTGCTGAACGTTTTAAAATAAACCTGCTTGAGTTTATTCATAACACTTTGAGGAACAATTTCTTGATATGGAAGCGTTGATAGCTTTTTGTATAGTAAAGGTCCGATAGCCCGTTTGATAGCTAGGGTCGAGAAGCTTTCCCAGTCACTGATTTGACGGGCCAGACTTTCGATATGCTCAAGTTCGGTTTTTGAAGTATCTAATTTGAGTACGGCCAGTAGAAGTTGTTCTTCGGGAGTTCGTTGCATTCCTGTTGTTTTTTATTCCTGTTTTGAAAATCGGAAGAAATAAAAAAAGCCACCTATAAGAACGTTTATAAGTGGCTGAAAATTAGTGTGGGGCGTACTGGATTCGAACCAGTGACCTCCTCCCTGTCAAGGAGGCGCTCTAAACCAGCTGAGCTAACGTCCCGTATCTGATACAAAAATAGACAAATAATTAAGACGACGAAACGCTTGGAACGTTTTTGGTTAAATATTTGTGCTACCGGAGCGAATAAGTTCCACCTGGCATACATTTTACAAGACCTTTAAACTCCAGTTCCAGCAAGATGGGAGAGAGGCGATATACCGGAAGATTACTTTCGATACTGAGCAAATTTATCTGTTTTGGAGTGTTTTCTTTAAGCAAATTGGTGATGAGTTGCTCTTCTTCGGTCAAATCAAGAAACAGTTGCTGTTGGACTACTTTGTTCGTTGAGCTGACTTTATCCCAGCCCATCAGGTTGATCAGATCCTCAGCCGACTGGATTAGAGAAGCCTTATTTTGAAGAATCAGGTTATTGCATCCGCGGGAGGATACATCCGTCGTCCTGCCCGGAAAGGCAAAGACATCCCGGTTGTAACTGTTTGCTACTTCGGCAGTGATCAGGGCGCCTCCTTTTTCTGCAGATTCCACTACGATGACTGCGTCGGAGAGACCGGCGATGATACGGTTGCGCATGACAAAATTTTGCCGGTCGGGATTGGTTCCGCTCGGATACTCAGTCAAAAGCCCTCCGTGACTCACCATTTCCACTGCGGTCTTTCGATGGGTAGCTGGGTAGATTCGATCCAGGCCGTGAGCGATAATCCCAATAGTAGGCAGGTTGTGCTTTAAGGCGGCTTTGTGGGCTGCGATGTCAATACCATATGCAAGTCCGCTTATCACCAACAACTCCGGATATTTATCCGATAAATCAGCAATTAAGCGTTCAGAAAGCTCTTTCCCATACTCGGTAGCATTGCGGGTTCCTACCAGGCTTATCGTCTTTACAGCATTCAGGGCTGCATTTCCTTTATAATAAAGAAGAAGTGGGGCATCCACGCAGTCGTTTAGCCGGCTGGGATAATTTTCATCACTATAGGTAAAGGTCGCAATATTGTTTTTTTCAATAAACTCAATCTCTTTTGCCGCCTTCGCCATATTTGCCTTCTGAATCTCCTGAACTGTATTTGACCCGATGCCCTGAATGCGCAGGAGATTGGAGGGCTTTTCTTTAAAGATAGCCTCACAACTTCCTGTGATTGCAATCAGGTTGCGGGCGGTAATATTTCCCACCCCCTTGATTTGCAACAGAGCAATCAGGTAAAACAGCTCCTGACGATTCATCCTGTCTTTTATTTAAAGGTATTTGGAGAAAATCGGGTCGAAATGTTCACCACGCGAAAGTCTTCCGTTAACTAAACAAACGGTTTCCACTCTGGCCTTTACTGAAACTGCTTCATCTGAGGCACGGAAGATATCTTGCATGAAAGTATATTTTACGCCCTCCTTGAGTAAATACAGGCGGCAAATAAATTCATCCCCACCACGTAAAGGTGTTTTATATTGAATATCAATGCGTGAAACGACCGGGTCAATACCTTGCTGGTGCAAATCGACGAAGTTGATACCTTCGGCGGCCAGGAACTCGTGGCGTGCATGCTCCAGATAGTTTTGGTAAACGGCATTGTTTACAATGCCCTGACTGTCACATTCATAGTCTCTTACCTTGAGCTTAAGCTCGTAAATGTAGTTTGCCATTGTATGGAGAAAATATATTTTTGCCAAAAATACGATTTTTAGGGCAAATGAGAATGCTTACCAGGTAGAATGATACACAGAAATGATATTTCATTGAATCAGCATAAAAACCAAAGTTATAACGGGGAGTGTCAAAAAAGCGTAATATGTATTACTTTTGCAGCCCAAACGACGGTTTACGTGTTATACTGAAAACCCTTTTATATGCTTAGAAATAAAATAGCGAAGTTCTTTTATAACCCTTTTATTGGCATTTCTCCTTTATTTGTATTTTCGATTCTGATACTTTCGAATACAGTAGAAAAGGCGGTGGATATCTCACTCGCTTTTTCTGTTATAATATTTGGTTTAAGTCTCTGGTTGGCAGAGAAACGGATATTTCAGTTTTTTAGTTTGCCGACAATGATTACCCTGCTTATATTTAACTCCCTGTATTTGTTTGTACCGACCGGCTTTTTGCATCAGTTTCCTGTGGCTATAGTTCAATGCTGTTTCTTTGTTTGTCTGGCAATCATGAAGTTGCTGGAGCAGCGCATTCATCGCTTTATCGACAACAATTTGAAAATCAGTCTGAAGATATCCCTGAAGCCGGCGATGCAAATCTTCTTTTTCGTCTCTAAAATCTTTTTTGTATTTATACCTGTGCATTTGCTTGTTACGGTTTTGCACCGGGCATTCTACTCCGGTCCAAACGCTGAATTGCATATCTTTATCATCAGAAGCCTTCTACCTCTCCTCATTATTGTGATAACCATTACGGAATATTTCAATCTGAGATGGATGGGGAAACAGATTCAGGAAGAACGTTTTGTGCCGGTGGTGGACGATAATTCGAGAGTAGTCGGACATATAGCTCTCAGCGAAAGCCTTGCTCATCATAATAAGTTTCTTCATCCTTTGGTGCGGGTATTAATCAAATATGACGGAAAACTTTACCTGAAAGAGCGTCCAACCGATTATCCGTTTGAGCCGTGCACAGTTTGTTTGCCGCTCGAAGATTATATTAATTATGGGGAAAATGTCCAGGATGCGGTGAAGCGATTATTGCACAAGCACTTTGGAAAGGTCAAACTCAATCCCCGCTTTATTCTGAAATATGTGCATGAAACAGCCGACCGTAAGACGCTCAATTATCTCTATATGTTACCCCTGGAGAATGATAAGATTTTGAAGATGAGGTATCTGAAAGGAGGAAAGCTTTGGACCGAACAACAGATTGTGGACAATATGGGTAAGAAATTCTTTAGCAATGCTTTCGAGACGGAATTTGAATATATTCAATCGACAGTTCTGCTGGCTGAAAAATATGATTGATAAAAGAAACGCAGAAGATTTGATTCTCCGTGCGTTTCTCTTTTATATGGTCAAATGTCAAATTCTACAACCTCTCCAAACTCGACCGAATGCCTGAAGGCATCTTCTATTGGGAAATGGCCCTGTAATATTTTTACAATGCGAATAACTCCCCCGTGGGTAAAGATACACACCTCACGATGATTCTTTTGCCTTAGTTCTTCAATAAACTCATTTACCCGTAATACCATGTCGTGAAATGATTCACCACCGGTAGGTCTTTCATAAATCCAGTCGTTGTACCAGGTTTGCAGGTGAGGGTCATTGATTTCATCCCAGTTTTGCATCTCCCAGTTACCAAAATTCAACTCCATCAGACGGTTATCCAGGATTGGTTCTTCATAACCGCAGTGTGAGGCGAGTTTTCGGCAGCGGCTTAGCGGACTACCATAGACTGCATCGAACTGTCGGTGGCGTATTTGGTTCGCAACTGCTTCTGCTTCCACCGGGAAGGTTTCTGCCAAATCCACGTCACTTTGCCCGTAACAAATGCCGGGGTGAGGTGCAACAGAAGTATGACGGATAAGAATAAGCTTCATTTCGGGTTATATCTTTTCAAGTACAATCCTGATTAAATCATCTACTGACGATTTGTAATTAGGAGTCGCTTCATTGGTCAGGCGGTTCGCGATAATGGTGCAGACCGTTACCGCTTTATGTCCCATCAGGTGGGCAAGGCTGGCAAGAGCAGAGCTTTCCATCTCGTAGTTGGTGATACAATCACCTTCAAACCGGAATGCTTCAATATTCTTGTTCAGGTCGGGGAATGCTAATGGAATACGAAGTTCGCGTCCTTGTGGAGCGTAAAAACCAATAGCGGAAATGGTCACACCTTTTACCATGTTTTCTACATTTTCAAAACGGGAAACTAGCTCCTCATCGGCATGTACCACATAAGGGGCTCCCAGTTTTACCGGCCAGTTGGTCTGGCTCTTGAAGGCAGACTCAAATTCGAAGTCACGGATATCATTTCCACCACTGTAATAGTGCAACACGGTATCCATGCCAATTGATTTCACTGCAATACAAAACGAACCAATTTTGAGAAACGGTTGCAACCCGCCGGAAGTTCCTACACGAATCAGGGTCAGCTGACGAAAGTCCGGTTTTTCTGTTCGTGTATCAAAATCGATATTGGCCAGTGCATCCAGTTCATTCAATACGATGTCGATATTATCGGTGCCGATTCCGTGCGACATAGCTGTTATGCGTTTGCCTTTGTAGGTTCCGGTGATGGTGTGAAATTCACGATTCAATACGTCACATTCGATGGTGTCGAAATGGGATGCAACGAGAGTTACCCGTTCCGGGTCACCAACCAGCAGGACTTTTTCTGCCAGTTGTTCCGGTTTGATATGAAGGTGAAATGCGGTACCATCCGGATTGATGATTAGCTCTGATTCAGGAAAGTATTTCATGGAATTCTGTATTAAGCTGGAGGCGAAATTACAAAACCAACTTTCTCAAAGTGTAGAACTCCGGGAAAGTTGGTTTATCTATTCGATTTTCTTATTAAACGATTTTATCGCTTCCCGGAGCCGTTTTGCCCGGTTTGGCAATTGAATCGCGCATATTGGTGTCGGCTTCGATATTTTTCATTTTATAATAATCCATGATACCGAGATTTCCACTGCGGAAAGCTTCTGCCATGGCTTGAGGCACCTGAGCTTCGGCTTCGATTACCTTCGCACGTGCTTCCTGTGCTTTGGCTTTCATCTCCTGTTCCAATGCAATTGCCATGGCACGACGCTCTTCTGCCTTTGCCTGGGCGATGTTTTTATCAGCCTGGGCCTGGTCCATTTGCAATGCAGCACCGATGTTACGTCCTATATCAATATCAGCGATGTCAATGGAGAGAATCTCAAATGCGGTGCCACTGTCTAGCCCTTTTTTCAATACCAGTTTGGAAATAGAGTCGGGGTTCTCCAACACCGATTTGTGATTTTCCGATGAACCGATAGATGATACGATACCTTCACCTACACGTGCCAATACGGTCTCTTCACCTGCTCCACCCACTAACTGTTTGATGTTGGCACGCACGGTAACGCGGGCTTTAGCCACCAACTGAATACCGTCTTTAGCAACAGCGGTTACTGGAGGGGTGTCAATTACTTTGGGGTTTACAGACATCTGTACAGCCAGGAATACGTCACGACCTGCCAGGTCAATGGCCGTTGCCATCTGAAAGCTAAGGTCAATGTTTGCTTTTGAGGCAGACACCAGGGCATGAACCACGCGCTCCACATGACCACCTGCCAGATAGTGTGCTTCAAGTTCATCACGGGTAAGTTTGTTCAGACCAGCCTTATGTGCTTCAATCATGGCACGGACGATGATTGTCGGGGGGACTTTCCGGATGCGCATCAGAAAGAGCTGGATCAGTGAGATGCTGACACCGGATACTTTTGCCGAAATCCATAATAGGAAAGGCACGAAATAAAAGAAAATGCTCAACAAAATAATCGCTACTACGAGTAGCAATAAGCTAAATTGAATAGGCATAACTTCCTGTTTTTAAGTTTATACTAATGGTTTAACTATAACTTGTGTGGGATGGACTGAAATCACTTCGATAGGCGTATTTTCATCGATAAAGCCCAGTTCTGATTTAGCTTCAACGATTTCGTCTTTTATCATCGCTTTGCCAATCGGGTTAAGACGAGATATGGTCACACCGTGATCTCCCGGCTCTATTTTGCTGTGTTTTTCATCCGCAACGCTTGATGAGATATGTGTCTTCAGGGCTAAACGGTCCAGTGCGCTTGACTTTATCAACCAGATAAAAAGGGCAGCTGTAATGATCATAGAGGCACTTAATGTTATAGTTCCTCCTTTTGCGCCGAGCGAGGAAAAGGCAAACATTATGCCACCCGCAAAGAATGCAATTCCGGCGATGCCTGCAATACCGAACCCCGGAATGAAGAAGGTTTCGAGGATTAACAGACCTATGCCGACCAGCAATAGGACTATGATGATTATCAGATCAATACACATAATTATCTGAGATTTTGATTTTCCAGATTGATTGCTTTAAGTTTCAGGTCTGCTTGTTTGGTTTGAAGCTCTTCCACCTCTTTTTCCAAAGTTAAAATAGCGTTGGAGACTTCTTCACGATGGGTTTGATCCGATGACAAATATTCTTCCCTGAGTTTATGCAATTGGTTTTTGATGGAAAGTAGTTTGTTTCCGGATTGTATCGCTTCTTTAAAGGCTGATTTTGCATCTTCATTTTTGAAATCAATCCAGTTATTATAAATGAGCTTATCGTTAATCACCAAACGAAACGCTCCTTTTGTGTAAGATTGTGAGTCTTCAGATTTGTCCGTATTTCTGATTTTGTCCAGAAGTGATTGATAATTGGCTCCTTTCTTCCAGGTTTCTTTGATTGAACGCAATTGAGCCAGACGGATGAGTCTATCGGGAGTCTCATTTTCATACACCTGTTTGCTTTCATTCGGAATGAACAGGTAAATAACCACTTTTCCTTCCGGTTGGTAACGGTCACTGGCGAACCATCCTATATTATTTTGCTCATCTATCACCATCATATAATCATTGTAGATGGAATTAAACGGCATTCCTACATTTTCGGGGGCCAGATAGCTGTTGTTTGTCAGGTTAAAGCGGGTGATGAAGATGTCATAACCTCCGATTGAACCTTCACCGTCAGATGCAAAGTACAATGTAGTACCGTCAGTCAAAACGTAAGGGAAATTCTCATTAGCCTTTGTATTGATAACATCGGGAAGAAGCGTCTTTTCACTCCAACTGTCCAACAGACGGTTTTGGGTATAAAGCTGGAAATTGTTACCGTCGCTCTTTTCGGCAAAATAGATCTTATCCTTGCGTTGGTTTTGATATACCGAGGCGAAGTTACCGGTAGATGTGCCGAAGAAATGATCGGTGCTCATGACAGATCCTGATTCACTGCTGAGTTGGTATGTCTTCAGGAAATCCTGTTTGTCAACAACCATACTGTCAATGATCTGCACTTTTTCCACACCGCGTATCTGGCGGGAAGCAACGGAGGCATAAGAGAGTCCTTTCTCGGCAAAAGCTTTGAGTTTAGTATCCGTTTTGGGATCATCGGCGCATTTTTTGAATAACAATGCACTTTCATCAAACTGATAATTGGTGTATGCGACCTGAGCCTGGCAAAGTGCATAGTATTGGTTTGTCAGCGGGTCTTTTTTTGCCTTCAGTATTTTGCTGAATTGTTCTTTTGCCTTCAGGTAGTGCTTGTTATCGAAATTAGCTTTGGCTTCTTCGAAGGTCTGACTGTGAGATAGTGTAGAAGCAGATAAAATTAAAAGGGTTAATTTAATCTTTATCAGTTTCATAGCAATGGTGGTTGTTAGGGAATAGGGTGTGTTAGTTTTCCTTTCAAACTTACGACTTTTTTTTGAATTGCAGTACAGTTTCTCGGTTGTTTCCGGTAAATATTGAAGATTAGGGGATACAAAAAAGGCGACTGAGTAGTTCAATCGCCTGTATATTTGAATGTTTGGTTTCTTACTGCTTAATAAGGATTCTGGAAATGGTGGTGTTACCCGAACTTAATTGAAGGATGTAGGCTCCCTGCGGCAGGTTGCTTAACGGGATGGTATTCAACTGTTCGTTAGCGAAGCCTGTTTTCAATGGCTTTCCATCAATAGACAGGATGTGGTAAATACAGCTCTGTTCCGTTGCATTGGCAATGGTCACATTTTCATGTGCCGGGTTGGGATAGAATGTCAATTTGCCGGTTTTGATTTGAGGGAGATTGGTTTCTATAGCCGGTTTACTGGAGCCGAAATAGAATATCACCGAACGGTTTATCTCTTCGGTTTTAGTTGTTGAAGCAGCTAAACGTGTAAATTGATTGACATTCAGTGTTTTGTTTGTCTCATCTATGCTCCATTCCAGTCTCGTATTGTTATTCGAGTTTTTATTAGAGAAGGATGTGATCGTTCCGTTTTGAATCAAAAACTGACTTTGATTATAAGCACTGAGTAAGCCCTCTTCATAAAGCGTATCGCTCAACATTACCGCTCCATTCAGGTTGTTGAGGTTGTATTTCTCTGAAGCCAGTTCGTTGTTATTCGGAGCATAACTGATAAAAGCCTGCAAACTATTGTCTTTGGCTGTTGCAGAGATGTTTTGACGATATCTTTCTACCCATTGTTGGGATAGAGTGTCAATATCCGAGACAACATACGAGCTTAGATTCCCCTGTTTATCAAAGAGCATTTCCGTTTTCTGGAAATTGTTCCATTGGTTATGGGTAGAATCACTCAGTTCCAGGTATTGAGTGGTTTGGTTGATTGTATCACCATAGACATATCTGTATCGGAATGAAGGTATGAATGAACCGGATGTTGTATTGTATGTAAATACTGTTTCCAGCTCTTGTTTTCCATTCGACAGGTAGCTGTTGATGATTCTGGAAGAGGGGAGTAGCTCTTTGGATGTGTTGGGGACGAAGTAATTTACAGTATCCGGATTTCCGGCTGTGTTGTAGCTGAAATTACCGGTTGCATAAACCGACCATACGTGATGGATTTTGTCCCACTCAGAATTGGTAAAGCTCGTCAAATTGCCTTTTGCATCAAAACTTTTCTCCGTTTTGAAATTAACTCCTTTCCAGTTTGAGGCAATCGAGTCCCAGCTATAGAAAGCATGCAACAGGCATCTGCCTAATGAATCGGTTTTGGTTTCAAACTTTTGAAAACTGATAAAGCTATCGGCAGCAGCATTGAAGTTCTTTTCGATAAGTGTCTCTACTCCGTTTGTAGTTTGCAGAATATTTTGTTTGAGTGGAATCCATTTGAAAGCATTATCGTCAAACTGTGAAGTAGTGGCAGTAAAACCGTTTACCTTGTATTGGTAAACGGTTTTATAGGTTTTATTCAGATCATTCAGTTGGTAAAGAATACTGTCGGGAGCGCCAAGATCGTTGATCCGACTGGCTTGCACCTTTATGCCAAAGCAAAAAGAGACAATAATAAGTATGCTTCCGAATAACAGTTTTCTCATGATATGAATGGGTTATGATCTTTTCTCTAATAATACTACGTTCTCCACATGATGTGTATGCGGGAACATATCTACCGGCTGTACTTTCACCACACGGTATGCTTCGTCCAGCAGGCTCAGGTCGCGTGCCTGCGTAGCAGGGTTACAGCTAACATACACAATGCGTTTAGGCGCCGCAAACAGGATGGTCTTCACAACATCATCGTGCATTCCGGCACGGGGTGGGTCGGTGATGATCACATCGGGGCGGCCATATTGGTGGATAAAGTCTTCGTTGAGGATATCTTTCATATCTCCGGCAAAGAAGAGTGTATTATCCAGGTTATTCAGTTTGGCATTGATTTTAGCATCTTCGATAGCATCGGGCACGTATTCGATACCGATGACCTGTTTGCTCTGGTGAGCCACGAAGTTGGCAATGGTTCCGGTTCCGGTATAAAGGTCGTAAACCAGTTCGTTTCCTGTCAGTCCGGCAAAGTTACGTGCAATGCTGTACAGGTTATAGGCCTGCTCCGAGTTGGTCTGATAGAACGATTTCGGACTGATTTTGAATTTCAGGTCCTCCATTGCTTCAAATATACAATCACTTCCTTTAAATACAATCACTTCCTGGTCGGAAATTGTGTCGTTTGCCTTCTGATTAACAACATATTGCAAAGAGGTGATCTCAGGGAACTTATCTGCAATATTTTGTAACAAAGCGTTACGAACTTCAACGTCATCCTCATAGAAGACGACGATCACCATTACTTCACCGGTCGTGCTGGTGCGGATAATGATATTTCGCATCATGCCGCCCTTGTTGCGAAGGTCAAAGAAGGTAATATCGTTATCCAGGCAATACTTTTTCACTTCCAGGCGAATGCGGTTGGAGACGCCGTCCTGCAACCAGCATTTGTTGATGTCGAGTACCTTGTCAAACATCCCCGGAATGTGGAATCCCAGCGCGTTCATGTTGTCAAATTTCGTATCGGACAGGCGCTCTTCATCTGTTAGCCATCGCTTGTTGGAGAAGGTGAATTCCATTTTGTTACGGTAATCACGGGTCTTCTCAGAACCGAGAATCGGGAAAAACTCCGGAAGTTCTACCTTGCCGATGCGGGTGAGGTTATCAAATACCTGTTTGTGTTTGAATTTCAACTGTTCCTCATAGGGCAGGTGCTGCCATTTACAGCCACCGCACACACCGAAGTGTTCGCAGAACGGTTCGCTTCTTTTCTCCGAAAGTTTATGGAAATGCACCGGTTTAGCCTCGGCATATTTATTCTTTTTGCGGGTCAGTTGCAGGTTAACTACATCGCCGGGAGCTACATAGGGTACAAAAATAACCAGGTCATCCACTTTGGCGATAGCCTTGCCTTCAGCGGCAACATCTGTGATGGTGATATTCTCTAACAGGGGAAGAGGTTTGTGTTTACGTGCCAATGTCTTAGTCTTTTACAAAATTTGAATCGCAAAGATAATATAATTTGCTCATACCCGTAACCGTGCGGTATCGGGTAAACCGGACGAAATAGATTGCTTTGGGTTTGTTTAAGAAAACCTGTCCTATTCGTAGGGAAATATAGCCTGTTTTCAGAGGTTGCGGTTCCTTTATTAGTTGAAGATATTGGAAGGAATAATTGTGTTGTGAGTTGCCTTTTTGCATTTTAGCACTGGAAAAGTATATTCGTGAACAGAGTGGTAATACTGTAATAAATAATAAAATACTGAAAATCAGCAAGCAGGTGGAAAGTTATGCGTAACTTGCGCCAAATTAATTAAGAACCAATGAATAAAGGTACAGTAAAATTTTTCAATGAGTCAAAAGGTTTCGGTTTTATCAAAGATGGTAATTCTTCGAATGAGTATTTCGTACACGTATCAGGATTGCAAGATGACATCCAGGAAGATGACGAAGTGACTTTTGACCTTCAGGAAGGAAAAAAAGGATTAAATGCAGTAAATGTTAAACGAGTATAGTCTATATTATATATCATTACATTACAATCAAAGCCTTACTTTAGTGAGGCTTTTTTTGTGCCCTTTTGAGACTTGATGTTTCTGCTAAAACTTCGTGAATCTGTTTTTTCAGTGATGGAAACGAAGTCGTATGGCATCTTTGCCTCTTTCAAACAGGTAAAATTCAATCAGACACACGACTATCCAATCTTCTTTGCTAATTTTGCACCTCTTTTATATGATGAGGGTGTTTTGAATGGACATTCTGATATAATGAGTGTTGCAAACGGATAGTTGGTACTGTGATTTTCGCTCCTAGTGCCTGGATTTTATTCAACCCGGCAAGCGGCTTGGAGCCGCTGCCCGGTGTGGGGGCGCCAGCGATCAGCGGCTTCAGGCCGCTTGACGCGTTGAATGTAGTGTTTCATAGCAAAGATTCCAGAATCTCTGTGGCTCTCTGTGCATTTCTCTGTGGAACTCTGTGATACAAACTTCTCTTTACATATAAATAGCGTGGAATTTTCCACCATAAGCATTTGAAATAAACAAACCCAATGATAAGTTACCTGCAAGTGGATGGACTGACCAAATCGTTTGGCAGTCAGATATTATTTGAAAATATAAGTTTCGGGATTGCCGAGGGAGAACGTATCGGTCTGATCGCTCCGAATGGAACGGGTAAGACTACGTTGCTCAACATCCTGGCCGGCAAAGAGGATTACGACAGCGGTTCTGTCGTCTATCGTCGTGACCTGAAGGTCGGTTACCTGGCGCAGGATCCGCAATATCCTGCCGGCTTGACAGTATTGGAAGCCTGTTTCCATTCAGAAAGCGAAACCGTGAAGCTGATTGCCGAGTATGAGAATGCTATGGCGACGGGCGATCACTCCAATCTGGAGGATATTCTGCACCGCATGGACCACCTCAAAGCGTGGGATTACGAGCAGAAAGCGAAACAAATCCTCTCCGAACTGAAGATTCGCAACTTTGATCAGAAGGTAGAGCAGCTCTCCGGTGGTCAGTTGAAACGGGTGGCTTTGGCAAACGTGCTGATTTCCGAACCGGAATTGATTATCCTCGATGAGCCGACCAACCACCTTGACCTCGAAATGACCGAGTGGCTGGAGGGTTATCTTAACCGTTCACGCCTCAGCCTGCTGATGGTGACACACGACCGTTATTTCCTTGACCGTGTGTGCAACGAGATTATCGAGATGGACCGCGGACAACTTTACACCTATAAGGGGAATTATTCCTACTATCTGGAGAAACGCGAAGAACGTGTCATGTCGCAAAATGCAGAAATCGACCGCGCCAACAACCTTCTCCGCAAAGAGCTGGAGTGGATGCGCCGTCAACCGCAGGCCCGCGCCACGAAAGCGAAATCCCGTATCGATGCTTTTTACGACCTGGAGAAGAAGGCCAAGCAACAACGTGCCGCCGGTGATGTGAAACTTGATGTGAAAGCCTCATACATCGGCAGTAAAATATTCGAAATTGAACATCTTTACAAGAGCTTCGGCGATCTGAAGATTGTGGAAGACTTCAACTATGTCTTTGCCCGCTATGAGAAAATGGGTATCGTGGGAAATAACGGTACGGGTAAATCGACCTTCATCAAGATGCTGATGGGCGATGTGGCTCCTGATATCGGAAAGATTGATATTGGTGAGACCGTAAAATTCGGCTACTACAGTCAGGACGGCCTGAAGTTTGACGAGCAGATGAAGGTGATTGACGTGGTGCGTGAGGTGGCCGAGGTGATCGATCTGGGCAATAACAACAAGCTGACTGCTTCCCAGTTCCTGCAACACTTCCTCTTTGCGCCGGAGACCCAGCATAATTTCGTCTATAAGCTGAGTGGGGGAGAGAAGCGTCGCCTTTATCTCTGTACCGTTTTGATGCGTAACCCGAACTTCCTCGTACTGGATGAGCCGACCAATGACCTGGATATCGTAACGTTGAATGTTTTGGAGGAGTATCTCTCAAGCTTCAAAGGGTGTGTGATTGTGGTATCGCACGACCGTTACTTTATGGATAAGGTGGTGGATCACCTGATGGTCTTCGAAGGGAATGCGAAGCTGAAAGATTTCCCCGGTAACTATACCGATTATCGCGAATGGAAGGAGCTGAAGGATAAAGAGGAGAAGCAGCTTCAGGCTGAGAAAGCGAAGAAAGAGGATAAACCGGCTGCATCCAATAAACCTGCCCGTCCGGTTGATGATAGTAAGAAGAAGCTTTCCTATAAGGAGAGGCGGGAGTTTGAGCAACTGGAAGCGGAGATTCCACAACTGGAATCTGAGAAAGCGCAACTGGAGCAGGAGATGAGTAGCGGAATGCTTTCAACCGATGATCTTTTGACAAAGTCTGCCCGCATCAGTGAGTTGATCGATTTGATTGACGAGAAGTCTATGCGCTGGTTGGAATTGAGTGAGATGGCGTAGGTTGTCTTCCTTTAGCGCGAGTTTAGCGATAGCGAACTCGTGCTGGAAACCTAAACAGCTTGTAGCTGTTTTAGAATTCGGAGAATTCTGGATTTGAATCAATAAAGCAGAAAATCGACCTTATGTTGTCGGCTTTCTGCTTTATTTATTACAGCTACAAGCTGTCTTGGTTTTGGTCACGGTCCCGATCTCTATCGGGGACGCTATCGCTAAACTCACGCCAGTGGGGGACTTTCTGTAATGCTTGGTAGAGACCGCGATTTATCGCGTCTGGATAGACCAATATATTACCTCTTTATGTAAGATAAGCGATAGCTTTTGGGATGCTATCGCTTATCTGGGGTTTGTTATACAAGCGGGGACGCTTGTTATTAAAGAGGACGAAGACAGAGCCTGTCGCCCAACGGCCTACCGTTCTTTTGTGTTTGTTGTTTTTTGCAGGCTACGGAGCACTGGGTGAAGGCGGAGCCTGTCTCTCAACGGGGAAACTTCTAATCTGCTCCAATCTGTTAACCAACCGGTTTAATTATAACGCTTTAATCATTTTCTGTACAGCTCCATAAGCTTTTTTGGGTTGATGGTTTGTATTCAACAGAAATGGAAAAGCTTTTCTGTCGGACTTATCGAGCCATGTATAATCATCGGCTACACCCCAGAATGTTACCCCGGTAATATAGCTTTTATAATCTGCTATTATCTTAAACAGTTTGGGGTAAGCAAGTTCCTGACTCTCCGAAAAGGCAGTAGTATAGACTGTCGATGAGGCATCGGTATCCGATTTATAAACAGATAAATCCAGTTCGGTCAATTGCAAATCGACGCCCAATGTTTTGTACAGATCCAGCGTTGTTCTGATGTCGTTTTCGCTGAAACCCACATTCCAGTGCGCCTGCATCCCCAACCCGTGTATCGGAATACCCCTATCCTTGAGTCCTTTTACCAAATTGTATATCTTATTTCTTTTCCAACCGTAGATCTCGTTGTAATCGTTGTAGAATAACTTGGCATTGGGGTCTGCACGGTGGGCATATACAAATGCAGAGTCGATATACGAAGCATCTCCGCAAATCTTATACCAGGGAGAATCTTTACGATACATATCGTTGGCATCTGGAGTCCAGTCCGACAAAGCCTCATTCACTACATCCCAGGCATATATCTTTCCTTTGTATCGCGACACAACGGCGGTAATGTACTCTTTCAGTTGTTTTAAAGCTACTTCTTTTGATAGCAGAGCTCCATTCTCATCATAGAACATCCAGTCGGGAGTCTGCGAATGCCATGTGAGACAATGTCCTCTGACCTTCATGTTGTTGGCTTGAGCAAAGGCTACAATGCGATCGGCTTCGGCCCATGTAAACACTCCTTTTACCCGTTCTATGGCATCGGGCTTCATGCAGTTTTCGGGAGTAATACTTGAAAAGTGTTTTCTTAAAGTGTTGTATTGGATAGCACTCGAAAGCACTTGATTAGATGCTACTGCTGCCCCGATGGGAAACATTTTCCCAAAAAGGGTTTTTAGTGGGACTATGGTATCGGCAGGGGTCGGTGTTGGTGTGGTTGTTTTTTTGACTTCTGGTATTTCATCTTTGGCACACCCTGTGATCATAAACATTGATAATACAAGGAAATAGCATCCCCATTGCGAGATTGTTCGATTGTTTTTCATGGTTTTAGAAATGGAATAATTAGTAAGAGAAACAACTCTTGTTTGCTGTATTCTTTTTCAATTTATTTAAAGTTCAATATTCCTGCCTACGCTTCCGTATATCGCGAATCTCAATCGACGTATATTCAAATGGAGGCGGTAACAAAATTACTATTTACAACTTCTACCCGCTTGTGAATCCAGACACAATGTGTTCAATTTTAGATTTTACATTCTCGAACTCTTCTATCGCTAAACTTGCGCCAGAAGTTGCCTTTCAAACTCGCGCGATAAAGGGATGGCTGTATTAATAATATTCGTAATGGCAATAGTGAAATTCTTGTGCCCTTCGCAAATAAAATAGATCTGTAATTAATCTGTTCAGGTTGTCAACGATTCTGTTTTGTTGTATCGTTCTTTCCTTTTTACCTTTTCCTATAGTTTCAAAATCGATTTTACTTTCATCTTTTATTAGTTGTCGAAGTGATCTGATGTACAGCTTTTTTTGCTTCGTTAGATCATAAGTCTTTTCGATCTCTCTTTTATCTTTAGGAAGAAGATAAACGGAATATTCAGCGTACCCCAGGATTCTTATTCTTTGATGTCCAAAGTAAGTTCCCCCGTACTGCAAATGCCCAAACAGTGAATTGATGTCTGAGTATATCTCTATAAGTTTCTTTCGTTCCTGAGCATATTTGTCAATACCATTCTTTTGTTTAAGAAAATAAGCATATAATGCATAGTAGCCATCTTGTCCTACTTCAGATCCAAATTCTTCTTTGTTATTGTTGTTGAAATATAACTGGTCTGGTGAATCCGCGAATTCCTGAAAAAACTCGGGGTGTTTGTCTACGATCTCATTAAATTCAGCTTGTGTATATTTTAATGTGTCACCTATTTCGGTTGCAATTAATAGGGTATCCAGTGTTGTCTTATATTCTGAATTATCACCATCTTTTTTATCCCATCTGTTTTGTGCTCTGAGATTGGATTGAAAACAAACGATTAAAACTAAAATGACAAATAGTGCTTTTCTCATATTTTCTTGTCTCTGTTGTTGGGTAGGTGCAAATAATGATCAGTTTACTACTTTGTTCTGATTCGACTGATTAAAGTTTGTCTCCATTTCTTCTAAGTCCATATTTTGCACTCAGTAGCTAGTTCAAGTCTTGAGCGCAGCGGTGACTTGGACTCAAAACTGTTTCAGTTTTCAAACTGATCTATTTCACCAGCAAGGAACGATATTCACCAATCCTTTTCTTCCTACAAAGTCAACCGCACTGCTGAATGGGTAATTTTCGGCCCGGTCAACAAAACCCGCTTTCACCGGATTCTCATGGATATAGTCTATCGCTGCATCAATACCAAAAGCGTGCCTGGTTAATTCTATTGGTTGATTATGTTGCTGCCAGAATTGGTATCTTGTATTGTTCGGGTTCTTTTTACCCGCACGTTCAAACATCCAAAGCATCCACTCCTTCCTACTTTCCTGCAGATTATTAGAGATGGCTTTTATTATCTCAGAGGCAGTGAATTTCTTCATGTCGCGTAGAATGTCATCTAAGGCCATTCCTTTGCTTTCGATCACCAAATGCACATGATTGCTCATAATCACCCATGCGTAAACGATTAATCCTTTTTTCTCAATGCAATGATTAAGGCTATCTACGATGATATGTTTATATTCACTTCGGGTAAAGACATCTATCCAGTTTATTGTTGTAAAGCTTACAAAATAAACCGCTTCTGGGTTTCGAAACTTATATTTTCGGCTCATAGTCTTTGCTTATTGTCCTAATTTAATACCTGCTTTTTGATTTATGTGATTCCTTTATTTTAGTCTGATACTGTGTTTGCTCTTAGGTTGCTAAATTGCACTCGGCATCTAGTTAAAGTCTTGAGCGCAGCGGAGACTTGGACTCCAAATGTTTTCAGTTTTCAAACTGAATGACATCTAAATGGACTTGTCCTTTCTTCTTATCACAGTCGCAGACTGCTCTGGTTTCCAGCACAAGTCCCCGCTGCGCTCAAGACTTGCGCTAGGCACAGAGTGCATATTATTTATATTTGCGCGAGAAAGGGGACGCGATGAATCGCATCTCTACCATTAGGTTGACTGATATTCCGTATAGCTGTTATCAGGTAGATTATCGTTACTTTATCTAGGACTATATCTTGCACTCGGCATCTAGTTCGAGTCTTGAGCGCAGCGGAGACTTGGACTCCAAATGTTTTCAGTTTTCAAACTGAATGACATCTAAATGGACTTGTCCTTTCTTCTTGTTACAGTCGCAGACTGCTCTGGTTTCCAGCACAAGTCCCCGCTGCGCTCAAGACTTGCGCTAGGCACAGAGTGCATATTATTTATATTTGCGCGAGAAAGGGGACGCGATGAATCGCATCTCTACCATTGGGTTGACTGATATTCTGTATAGCTGTTATCAGGTAGATTATCGTTACTTTATCTAGGACTATATCTTGCACTCGGCATCTAGTTCAAGTCTTGAGCGCAGCGGAGATTTGGACTCCAAATGTTTTCAGTTTTCAAACTGAATGACATCTAAATGGACTTGTCCTTTCTTCTTGTTACAGTCTCAGACTGCTCTGGTTTCCAGCACAAGTCCCCGCTGCGCTCAAGACTTGCGCTAGGTACGGATTTCTCTATATTGATGTTCAGTAGCATTTTTATCGTTGTTTATTACGTTATTCTCTTCCAACCTTTTCCACCATTTCGACTACATCTTCAATAATTCTCGGGCAAATGGTATCAAACAGTTGCTTTTCTTTGATGATTGCAAGCTGTTCCGGATCGGATAGATCATAACCCAGTAATTGCCGGCATAGAAGAGTGCCGTGCTTTTCCTTGAATTGTTGTGTAAATTCACGGGTTAGTTGATAGGCTCTGGTTTTGGTTGTGTCATCCCCTTGTTTCGAATGACCGTATTTGAGGCCGATCACCATCAATCCACCAGTGATAGCACCACAGACTTCTCCATTTCGCATTCCACCACCAAAGCATGTCGATATTTTTAATGCTGTTTCTGTAGTCAAGCCTAATTCTTCGCTAAAGGTACTTAGAACAGCCTGGCTGCAATTAAATCCATTCTGAAAACAGCTGATTGCGGCTTGTTTTTTTCTTTCCATCGTGCTTAATGTTTTGTATTTGTAATTGTTGGGGTTGGTTATCTCCGGACTAAAGTTCGTCGCTACAATATCGGTCACACCTACGACATTTTGTTGTGTACAATGCCGTAGGCATGACCGATATGGTAGCACACGGGTTTTTAATCCTGTGATGTATTGTTATTAGAGAGGGCGAAGGCAGAACCAGTTGTCCAACCGGGGCTATCTTTTGTCAACATCATTGAGCTTTTTCAGATACTTCAATAATACCTCTTCATTTTTTTTGTCGGTTTCAGCATTGAATTCAGCTAAAAGCCCGGTATTATTCTCCATAAGTTTGGCCAGATTAGTTTCGCACAACAACATTTTATTTCCGGTTTCAGGGCAATATATTACAGGAATCCTTTTTACGGCTGTCTGCATAGCTTGCAGTGCTCCTCCCAAAGCCCCGAACATATACCCGAACTGAGGATCATTTAATCCATATTGTTTCTGAAGTTTTCCATTGATGGGAAATGCTGGACGTACAAAACAATACTTGCCAACAATTTCAACTCTGGCATACCAGTAGAGTCCCGATAGTGGTTCTGCATTCAAATACAATGTGTCATTTTTGCTAATTCCCCAAATTTCCTTTTTTATCATTTTCTTGGTGACGCTCTCGCTTAGGTACTCTACCTTAAAGTCATTACCTCCCCATGCTTTGATGTCTCCGGTTGTCCGTTTTTTTACGATAAAGGAATCTGCATAAGTTGGCTTATTGTTTTTGTATTCTTCATAACTGTTATATCCTCCATTTGCAACTTTTTGTGCTGGTAGGTTTCCACAGATAATCATACTGATGATAACGGCTGATATTTTCTTCATAATAATGGTTTGTTATTTACTTGATAATGTTTTATTTCCTGCTATCTCTAAGGTTACAATGTTGTACTCGGCATCTGGTTCATGTCTTGAGTGCAGCGGAGACTTGGACTCCAAATGTTTTCAGTTTTCAAACTGAATGACTTCTAAATGGACTTGTTCTTTCTTCTTATTACAGTCGCAGACTGCTCTGGTTTCCAGCACAAGTCCCCGCTGCGCTCAAGACTTGCGCTAGGTACAGACTGCATATTATTTATACTTGCGCGAGGTAGGGGCCTGTCGCCAAACGGCCTACCGTCCTTTTTTGTTTGTCGATTTTATTGGCAGGCTACGGAGAACGGAGGAACGGAGATACAACTGATAAGTTTACTCATATGATTTGATTTTTGAATCAATATTCTTTCTTTCTTCTATTAATTCTGAATAATTTGGATTGTTTGATAGCCAATATTTTATTTGCTCTTCCTTGATTGATTGGTATTTTATTTTAAATGATAGTATTGTGGAATCTCTAAATTTTAGAATGAACAATAGTATTGAAATTGAAAAGGCTCCAAGGCTTACAATGCCAGGCAAAGTTGAAAATATAGCAACATAATCTTTCTGTAAATTATCTGTTTTTATTACGTATAGTATCATTGAAAAAAGGAACAAGCTAATAGCTCCAATTTCAGTAAATAAAAGAATCCAATATTTTATCATTGATATGCTACTTTCTTTTTTTCTTTCTAATGAGTTGATTGTTGAATCAATTTCTTTAGACCTATTGGTTAGCTGCAATAATCGCTTTTGTTCTTGTTTTAACTTTACAATTTCAGCTTCTTTGTTAGTGTTCTGTTGTTCTACAATATTTTGACTTTCAATTTTATCTGCAATTGTTTTTTTGAAAGATTCAATTTCTGCTATTAAAATCTTGTTCTGATTTACTATTGCAGCATTTTGATCATGAATAGATTTAATATGCTTTATTCGATCTTCCTCTTCAATTTTGGAGACTTGGATTATCTCTGCAACAATAGAACGAGACTGATCACTTTCGATCTTATTATTATCCTCAATACTGGCAAATTTCTTTAAGACTTTTTGAGAGCGATTTATAAGAGAATTATATACTGAAACATAATCATTTTCTGAAAGGTTGTCCGTTTCGATGTATTTCGCCAATTGTCTTAGCTTTCTTCTAACGTCAGTGTTGTTCAAAGCAATGCATCTAGTCATCATCTCTGTCAATCCATTTTCTTTAATTAATGTGCATTTAGGATCATGTAGCCATAAATCAGAAATGATATTTGATGGATGTATTATTGGTGAAAACTTTTCATTGTACTCTCGTTTTATAAATGCAATCAAGTCTGAATTTAGGGAAACGAAAGAAGAATTGATTTTTTCAATCTCATGTACATCCCCTCTTTTTTTAATAATGAAATCACACATAAAAATGTCATGGATGTCTCTTATGCTTCCATTTGAATACCCTCTGGTTTGTTTTAGTGAATTTACTGCTTGTTTATTTTTATATCTATTGCATATTTCGTCTAGCGCAGTAGAGGAGGTGTTTTCAATTACCTGAATTTTAATGCCACTAAGAAGTTTATGAAGCGAATTCCTAATCTTTAGAATTTCAACAGGGTTTAATTGTCTTCTGTAGTATGCATTTTCAATAGCAGAGCCATGATTTGGGCCTGATCTTTCAACAGATTGTAATATACCATCAATTTCTTTAATTGTTAATGGATGTACACACGGAATATGTCCAGCAGCAAGAATTACACTCAGAAGTTCTGCACCATAAACAGCATTAATTTCGCTGTCAAGATCAAGTATTGCCATAACCAAAGAAGAGTCAAGGTAATAATAAATAGTCTTCTCTGGTTTTATATTTAAGTCTACTTCTCTTTTTAAAAAAGCTGAAATTACGGAAGCCCAGAATGTGTTATTTGCAAGATTAAATAGGTGTTTATTGGTGTCTTTGATCTCAATTAGAAAATTTGCAATGTGGTAATAATTCTCGTTAATCGAAGGTATAGCTTCTAAGTGGTCTAAGTATTTAAAGATATCATTTGTGTTCTCTGAAAAGAATTCAAGAAAAGATTTATCTGTGGATATTTTATTTTTCCCTATAAATATTCGGAATGATTCATCTAATTCATTGAAATTATTCATTACTAAAGATAATCGTTCGTCAATGGATGTGTCAATATATACATCCCACTTTTTTATTATCTGAAACTTCTCCCCATTTTCAAAAAGCTTCAGTGTAATGTCTTTTTGTTGTGAAACTAGAGCCTTTAATGCTTGTTTTAAAACGATGAGTGGGATTTTAATACCAAAATCTTGGTCAATTGCGGACTGCAAAAATTCAATATCATAATACTTCTCAGGATCAAATTGGTTTTTAGAGATTGTTGCGATGCCAAAATTGATGATTGGGAAGTAGATGTCACTGTATAGATTAGCACTGTGGTTGTTGTATAAGGTTGCTATTAAAGCTAGGTTGTTTTTGCTTTGCATGTTATATCTATTTTAGTGTTTAGCATTTGATCATTTACGATTGTTGCTAATGTTTAAGTCTATATTAGAGTGCCGTTTTTAGGGTTAAGTGTAAAAATATCGGCACAATGTTGAGTGTAATCTCCTTGTGGTTCAGGGTCAGAGCAGCGTATTCATGTTAGAAGTTTAAACTGCTGGTAGTTTTAAAAGAATTCGGTGAGTTCTATGTTTAGCTTATTGTTTTTTTTTCTTTATTCACTACAGTTTGTTGTTGTCTTTGTTTTATGCATGAATTATGCTATTGATCGCGCCAGAGGATGCATGCCCTATATGCTAGCGCAGGGTTTCAACCCTGCGCCATGATTATTCGATTATGATCAGTGAGCTTTTCACACCCTCTCCATCTTCACATCCAGATTACATGGTTCATCCCAGCTGATGGTGACGGTGATGGTTTGAGTTTTGAAGCCAATCTTTTCGATGGTCACCTCGTAGATGGCATCGTCGAGCGACTTGATCATAAAACCACCTTTGGCCGCCGTCTCTTTTTCCAGCACCACATCGGTGGAGCCTTGCAGGCGGAAGGTCAGGATGGCGCCGGGGATAGGTTTTCCGGTAGCGAGGTCTGTTATTGTACCCTGTGCTTTCAGGGTGCTGTAGGTGATCTCGATGGTTTTGCGGGCGTTTTTGTATTTGCTGTAGAAGATAGGATCGGAGAGGCGGATGATCTCAGCCAGTGCATCCATCTCTTCGAGGGTATTTTCAGCCAGTTCGAAGCCCTGATCTTCCAGCATGGAGCACTCTTTGGTTTTGAGTTGCGCCTGGCGGGATTGCGGTATAGAGCCGTTGAAGGCATCAATGGCCGTTCTCAATTTAGTTTGTGACTCTTCGGTCAGCAGGTAAGGAGCTGACTGGGACAGGTTGTTATTGATCAGTCCATGGAGGTTGTTTGATCTTTTCACCAACTCCAGAGCGCTGATGGCGCTGAGGTCTGTTTGATAGATCTTAGAGTCTGACATCAGACCCTGATCTTTGAGGAACCGGGCCAGTGCATGCAGTTTGTTGGCGTGATCGACCGTGATGGTAATCAATGCGTCATGCAGGATTGTTTTCTGTTCGGTTACTTTAGGGACTTTCCCTTTTTCTTCATCGTTCTCTGTGATTAGGGCAACCGCACTCTCCAGATCGGCCAGAAATTCATTGAAGTTTGGCAGTTTTTCTATTATAGCACTGTTTTCATGAAAGAAGATAATCAAGTTGCGAAGCATCTTGAATTTTGCTAGCTTTTTGTTGTTCATAATAAAGTCTGTTTTGAGTGTTAATACCCCAGGAGGTTTTGGTGTTCCATAAAGGGTTTTGTGAGATTGTTTAGTGATGTTTTGCAAATCTAAAGGATTGCAGTTTGAAATCAAAGCAATGTAGGGTTAAAAATTGATAAAATAATCAATAGGTAGCATTTTGGTATTAAATGGGATTGTAGATGAGATAATATCAATAAATTAAGGATAAAATGGAGGTGAACAGGCTTGTTTACTGTCAAATTAACAGCTTGGCTTCTTGTAAATGTAAAATACTATGACTGTTTGTGATGTAAATGATAGGGTAAGTGTTGATATATTCGGGTTTTGATGTTGTTAATGTGATGTTGGATTGGGTCATTGGATATTTATATATAAGTTGTGGTTTATTAATTTGAAGACGATGAGAGGGAGATTGTACATTTGATATATCATTACTTGTCGGGTGACAATTGACCACTTGTTGGGTTACATATCATTACTTGTCGGGTGACAATTGACTACTTGGCGGGTGACATATCATTACTTGTCGGGTGACAATTGACCACTTGTCGGGTGACATATCATTACTTGTCGGGTGACAATTGACCACTTGGCAGGTGTTATATCATTACTTGTCGGGTGACAATTGACCACTTAGCAGGTGACATATCATTACTTGGCGGGTGACAATTGCTCCCTTGGCGCGGTTTTTTTTCTCCGGACATCGGAATATTGCTAACTACTCCAGTCTAAAACCCTGTGTTACCATATCGTTCTCACCTACGTGTTTTGTTGTTGTATGATGCCGTGGGTACGATTTTATGTTTTATCACTTGCGTTCTTGTTTTCTTATTACACTAAAGTATAATGTAATAAGATGGATTGTACTGATGCTACTTATACAATATATAATTCCGCAGGCATGACCGATATTATAGCACCGGATTTCAATCCAGTGAGGGGTGTAGGTGTTAAATAAACGTAACCGACAAAAGAAATATGCCGACATGGTATGTTTTATAACACAAAACCTGCTATATTTGCACTGTGTTTTTCATGGTATTAGATTTAAAGGTTAATTAAGGGTTGAGGTTGTCGTGATGACAACCTTTTCTTTTTTATACCGGTCCCTGTTTATTCCCTTTGTGTCAATCCCTTTCCGCACGGTGAATTTTCCTACATTTGCAGCACTCATCTTTAAATGAAGGAAAACATGACGCTCAAAGAACTTCTGCTGCATAATCGCAGTTATCGCCGGTTTGACCAATCCCATTTTATTTCCCAGCATACTTTAGTTGAATTAATAGACCTGGCTCGCCTGGCGCCATCCGCCCGCAATATGCAACCGCTCCGGTACGTATTGGTCAATGATGCGGAGGTGAATAGCCAAATCTTTCCCTGTCTGGCATGGGCCGGTTATCTCAAAGAGTGGCCCGGACCGGTGGAAGGTGAACGCCCTTCGGCCTACATTGTCATTACCCGCGATACAACTTTGTGTGAAAATATATTCTGCGATGATGGCCTGGCGATACAAACCATCCTGTTGGGGGCCGTGGAGCAAGGGCTTGGCGGCTGCATTATCGGTGCGGTTAATCGCCGTAAGGTGGCTGAGCTGCTGGCTATTGATGATCAGTATGAGATTCTCTATGTATTGGCGCTGGGCAAACCGGTAGAAACGGTGGTGCTTGAGGAGATGCAGGAGGGCAAAGTGCAGTACTGGCGCGATGAGAATCAGCATCATCATGTGCCGAAACGTTCTCTGGGCGAACTGGTTCTTAAATCAATTGGCAATAAATAGATCAATATGAAGAAGATATTCCTGTGCGTGCTGCTGGGCACGATGATGTTGCCCGCGATGGCGCAACGTATTTTTCCCGTCAATAAATACCTGGTCTATGGCCCTGTGAAGGTGGTTTCCCCCGTATTGTGTGATTCGGTCAATGCAAAAGGGGAGAAGTTTAAGGCAAAATCGTTGCTGAAGACGACATTTCTACCGGCGAAGGAGAGCGATTTCCAACCGGTGCTGTGCGATACCAGCAATGTGTTTCGCTTGGTGCAGCCCAATTACGGTCGCACCATGACCTTGCTGAAGTTTTACGTGACGTCTGACCGCTTTGCTTCGATGAAAATCACGGTGCAATCTACCTGTCGCTTCGAAGTGTATGTGGATGGCGAACTGGGAGGGGAGAAGCAGACCGTAGAGGATAGCCTCATCCATGCCATGCCCGAGGTGGTTTCCATCAAGGCCGAACCGCACCGCTATGAGGTTTTGGTCAAAGTCTTTATGGATTCCAAAGATAAAATGATTCCTGCTGTGCAGGCGGAGGTGTCATGCTCCAAAAATGATAAGAGTACACTATTTACCGTAACGACTGATCCTCACCGTAACCTGTACATTTTAGATTATCTGGTAGGAAAACGACCGGCCTCTGTGGCTGTTTCTCCGAATGGGAAGTTGGCTCTGGTCAGATATGTGACGACGCTGAAAGATGCAACGAAGATCGGTACGACCCAGGTGGTTGAGATTGGTTCGGGAAAATGCCTGCTTACGGACGATAATAATGCAAAGGGAGTCGGTTGGATGCCGCTTTCGAATAAGTTGTACTATGCCACCAAAGGGTTGAACGGGCGCGAACTGCATATCTTGGATCCCGTGACACTGGAAGATCGTGTGCTGACCGATCACCTGCCGGATGGGGACTTCACCTGGGGACCGGATGAGCGCTTTCTCATTTACACCGGTTACGAATATGCTTCGACCGATGATAACGGTAGCCTCAAGCGTTTGCTTTCCCCCGAGGATCGTCAGGCCGACTGGCGCAAGCGCAGTTACCTGAGCCTGTATGACATTGCATCGGGTGTAATGCAGCGATTGACTTACGGCAAGGCGAATGTCTCATTGCAGGATATTCGTTTTGATGGAAAAGCCATTCTCTTTAAGGAGGAGAGGGATGTGGTTACCGAACGTCCTTTCACTGCAAGTTCGCTCTATCAGTTGAAGCTGGATAGCATGAAGCTTGATACTCTGTGGCATAATGATAAATTTGCCACTTCAGCCACCTATTCCCCTGATGGAAAACAAATCGCTATTACCGGTGCGGCCGAATCTTTTGACGGCATCGGACTAAACATTGCTCCGGGACAAATCTCGAATATGAGTGATATCCAGATGTACATGATGGATGTGGCAACTAAAAAGATTACCCCGTTGACCAAATCGTTTTCCCCCTCGGTATCTTCTTTGGCCTGGAGCAAGACGGACGGACAGATTTACCTGAAGGTGGTGGATGAGGATTACGTTCGTCTCTATGCTTACAATCCGCAGCGGAATGCTTTCCGTAAACTACCGCTGACTCCGGATGTGATTACGGGAGTTGATCTGGCGAATCATGGCTCAACACTATTATATTATGGACAAACCTTGCAAAAGCCCGGATTGGTTTATTCCTATGACCTGAAGTCACAACGGGAGAAACTGGTCGCTGACCCATCGGCAGAACGCCTGAAAGATATCGCTTATGGCAAGGTGGAGGATTGGAACTTCAAGTCAGCTGACAGTACTTTGATCAAAGGCCGTTGCTATCTGCCTCCTGCCTTTGACGCTGCTAAGAAATACCCGCTGATTGTCTTCTATTATGGCGGTACAACCCCTACCGACCGATCTTTCGAGAGTCGCTATCCCCTGAGCCTGTATGCTTCGATGGGGTACGTCGTATATACTTTGCAGCCCTCCGGAGCCATCGGGTTTGGACAGGAGTTTTCGGCCCGCCACGTCAATGCCTGGGGCGAAAAGACGGCGGATGAAATTATTCTGGGTACGAAACTTTTCTGCCGCCAGCACACTTATGTCGATTCTACTCACATCGGTTGCATCGGGGCTTCTTACGGCGGTTTTATGACGATGTATTTGCAGACGAAAACGGATCTGTTTGCCGCTGCCATTTCCCATGCCGGTATCAGTGATATTTCGAGCTACTGGGGCGAGGGGTATTGGGGCTACACCTATAGCGGATTGGCCGCTGCCAAAAGTTATCCGTGGAATAACCGGGAGCTTTACGTAGATCACAGCCCGCTTTTTAATGCTAATAAGATAAATACTCCGCTTTTGCTGTTGCACGGGACTGCTGATACGAATGTTCCGATGAGTGAGAGTATCCGGATGTACACTGCATTGAAGGTGTTGGGTAAGCCGGTCGAGTTTATCCGTGTGGAAGGGGAGAACCACCATGTGCTCGATATGCAGAAGCGTTACGATTGGCAAAAGACGATTCTGGCCTGGTTTGACAAATATCTGCGCAGCGATTCGCGTTGGTGGAACGATATGTACAAGGCGAATCCGATAGAGGAGTAGCTTGTTTGCTTTGAAAAAAGCCGGATATTCAAACTTTTTTTTGATCTATAAATCTGTTGAGAAACAACACAATGGCTTTTTTGTCCGGCATTTTTTTAAGTTCGTTTGTCTGAACCCCTTGCAGGGAAAGGAAAAAGTAGTACCTTTGCATCGCAATTGAGAAAAGGCGCGATAGCTCAGCTGGTTAGAGCGCATGATTCATAATCATGAGGTCCCCAGTTCAATCCTGGGTCGCGCTACTCAAAAAAGCACTTACCATCAATCTTGTAAGTGCTTTTTAATTCTCACTAAATATTTCTCAGTTGTAAAAGAATTGATGGCGCGATAGCTCAGCTGGTTAGAGCGCATGATTCATAATCATGAGGTCCCCAGTTCAATCCTGGGTCGCGCTACAAACAAAGAGCACTTATCGGAATCCGGTAAGTGCTCTTTTCGTTATGTCGTTATTTGTAGGCAATCTTATGCCACTCTTTTATCGTTTTCATGATAAACTCTTTGGAAATGGCTTTGGTGCAGAAGAACCAGTCGAAGCATTTCGCCGATGAATCCTTGTCGATAGATTCCATATTCACCTCTGCAATTTCACAGGATTCGGCCGGAGCCATGATCATATCGTCGCCCGGTTGCCAGTTGGCCGGAGCGCCTATGCCCAGAGCATCCGTGGCCTGGAGGGCGATCAGTACCCGTTTGATTTCGTCTATATTCCGTCCGACAGACATAGGGTAATAGACGATTGTCCGGATCTTGCTGTTGGGGTCGATGATGAATACCGCACGGACGGTTTTGGTGTCACTCTCGCCCGGTTGCATCATGCCGTATTTTTGTGCAACAGCCATGGTCACATCCTCGATCAGCGGGAAGGAAAAGTCGGTTTCGGTAATGCCTTTGTAGTGGATCTTCTCCTTGATGGTACGCAGCCAGGCGATGTGGCTGAAGAGTCCGTCCACCGAGAGTCCGATCAGTTTGCAATTCAATTCTTCAAAATCTTTCAGTTGCGAAGCAATCACGACAAATTCAGAGGTGCACACCGGGGTGAAATCGGCAGGATGGCTGAATAGGATTACCCATTTCCCCTTAAAATCTTCCGGAAATTTGATTTTTCCTTCTGTAGAGCGTGCTTCGAATGCAGGCGCCGGATCGCCAATGCGTGGCATAGAAAATTGTACTTGTTCCATAATATTCTATTTAAAGAGATTTCTATGATAAACGCAACGGATGTTTCGGATGTTCACGTGTTTTTGCCTGTAAATAATTGAATTGCATAATTTGGATTCGATTTGTTAATCATGCAATTTATTCTGATCCCAATCGGATAACCTGCCGACTTATTTCTTTATTGATGGATTAGGTCAAGGGGGCGATTTCTATTGTATTTGTGGATAAATGGAGGGGTAGGTTCAGAAACGGGTAGAGACGCACCTCATGGCGCGTCTCTACGATATATACAGATTTACTATTTAGATAAAAATCAATCCACCTTCTTCAGCACCACCGCCGTCCTCGTAGGCAGATACAATTTCAGCCAACCCTTGCCTTCCGGTTGGTAGAGCGGGTCATATTGGGTGAAGTACGGTACGGAACTGTCCACACGGTTGAAACCGCCGAAAGCGTGCGAGTCGGAGTTGAGCACGATCTCGTATTTGCCCTCCGGCACGAGGAATCCGTAATCTGTGAAGGATTTGCTCGGGTGGAAGTTGAAGACAAATAGCAACTCCTCGCGGCGGTAAGCCAGTACCAGGTCGCCGTCGTTGTCCCACACCTTCAGGATCTCGGTCTTTTGGAAATCTTTTTTCGCCTTGAGCGTCTCGATCATTGCACGGTCAAAGTCGCCGAGGTAGTGGTATTTGAGCAGGTGGTCATCGAGCAGGTTCCACTGGCGGCGAGCATGTTTGCACGACCAGCCGTTACCCTCGCGGGGGAAGTCGATCCACTCGGGGTGGCCAAACTCATTTCCCATAAAGTTGAGGTAGCCGCCGTTGATGGTCGAGGCCGTCACGAGGCGGATCAGCTTGTGCAGCGCGATGCCGCGGTCCACCGTCAGCGTGGTGTGCACCACCTTCGACATGTGCCAGTACATCTCGGCATCGATCAGGCGGAAGATGATGGTCTTGTCGCCCACAAGCGCCTGGTCGTGGCTCTCGGCATAGCTGATGGTCTTTTCATCGGCGCGGCGGTTGGTCAGCTCCCACCAGATGGAGGACGGATGCCAGTCCTCGTCCTTTTTCTCCTTGATCATCTTGATCCAGTAGTCGGGGATACCCATCGCCATGCGGTAGTCGAATCCGATGCCGCCGTCTTCCACTTTCGCAGCCAGTCCCGGCATACCGCTCACCTCTTCGGCGATGGTGATGGCATTCGGGTTTACTTCGTGTATCAGTTTGTTTGCAAGCGTGAGGTAGCAGATGGCGTTGTCGTCTTGATGACCGTTGTAGTAGTCGCCGTAGCCGCCAAACGATTCGCCCAGTCCGTGCGAGTAGTAGAGCATCGAGGTCACACCGTCGAAGCGATAGCCGTCGAACTTATATTCTTCCAGCCAGTATTTGCAGTTGGAGAGGAGGAAGTGCACCACCTCGTTTTTGCCGTAATCGAAACAAAGCGAATCCCACGCCGGATGCTCGCGCTTGTGGTCGCCGTAGAAGTACTGGTCATACGAACCATCGAAACGACCGAGACCTTCTACCTCATTTTTCACGGCGTGAGAATGGACGATATCCATAATCACCGCGATGCCCAGGCGGTGCGCTTCGTCGATCAACGCTTTCAGCTCGTCAGGCGTACCGAAGCGGGAAGAAGCGGCAAAGAAGCTCGACACGTGGTAGCCAAACGATCCGTAGTAAGGATGCTCCTGGATGGCCATGATCTGGATGCAATTGTAGCCGGCTTTGGCTACACGGGGAAGGACATTTTCGTGGAATTCGTTATAGGTTCCCACCTTATCCTCTTGCTGCGCCATGCCGATGTGGCATTCGTAAATCAACAACGGATCGGTATTGGGGGTAAATTGGTCAATCGAAAATTGGTAAGGCTGCTCCGGACACCACACCTGTGCGCTGAAGATGTGCGTTTGCTCATCCTGAATCACGCGGTTGGCCCACGCCGGGATGCGTTCACCGCAACCACCGTCCCAATGGACGCGCAGTTTGTAAATGTCTTCGTGATGGAGTAGGTCGGCCGGTAGGTGGATCTCCCAGCCTCCGTGGTCGATACGGTGCAGACGGTATTCTTCGAGTTCCTGCCAGCCGTTGAAGTCGCCGACGATATAGATGTCCGTGGCATTGGGCGCCCATTCACGCAAAACCCAACCGTCATTCGTGCGGTGAAGACCGAACCAGTGGTGACCTGAGGCAAATTCGGACAGTGACATTGTCCCATTGCCGGTCAGTTGCAACGCTTTGTTTTTGTAGTTTTCATGACGGCCTGTAATGGCTTCGGTAAAAGGCTCCAGCCAGGGGTCATTCTGGATTAGTTTAAGTAATTCCATTTGAATAAGTTTTATCAGTAGAGGTGTGTTATGACAATGCAGAAAATAAGAGATGCTGTTCCGGCCCTGAAAGGCACAAAACAGCATCACAAAATTAAGCAAATATTTTACCTAAGATAGATTTGGATTAGAAGAGTCGTTCTTTTGATTGATTTTTATCCTGAAAATGACGTTTTAGTAAACAATCACCGGGTTATTTCTTACGATTAACCAGATAAATGCCGGAAAGTACGACTGCCGCACCGCCAATTTCCCTTACAGTAAGATATTCCCCCAGTATCGGTACTGAAAATAGAGCCGTAAAGACCGATTGGCTAAGCAGACTTACCGATGCTACTGTCTGTTTGATATGGCCGAGGGCGTAATTAATGGCCAGCCAGCCGAGTAGTTGTGGCACCAATCCCAGGGCTGCCAGTGAAAGCCACGTTTGAGTGGAAAATCCCCAAAGCGGAGTAGAGGAGAAGAGACAAATCAGTCCCAGCACCACCGAACTGCTCGCCATCGAAATGGTGGTGAACGAAATCGTATCAAGATTGACGCGGCCTTTGCGGGCAATCAGCAGGTAGGCTCCGTAAAACATGCTGGCGATGATGGCGAGCGTATTGCCCAGATTGAGCTTTGAGGACGCAATCTGGTCGATGCCGATGATAATGCTAACGCCCAGCAGTGAGATGGCGGTGCCTGTCCAGAAGATGCGTCCGGGCTTTTCTTTTAAAATTAAAATGGCTCCGACACCCACCCACACCGGCGCCAGATTAGCCAGTAGTGTAGAAATGGCCGCTTTGGAAAGCATAATCGAGCTGTTCCAGAGTGCGATGTCAATGGCGAAAAAGGTGCCGCAAAGCATTGCGACGCGCACTCCGCGCCAGTCGGTAATCGGTTTCCTGTAGTAGAGCCAGAAGGGAATGACGCCCAGCGTACCGATAAACATCCGGTAGAAACCTGATGACAAACCGCTGATGCCGGCCAGCTTAACCAAAATAGCCGACCAGGAGATGCAGAGGATGCCGGCCAGAAGGAGCAGATAATGTTTCCAGCGGTGATGTGTATTTATAGTTTGCATGCTTATTTAAAGTGGTTTTATGTGGAATTGATATAAATAGAGATCCGGGACGCAAAGTTAGGCAAAAGATATGTGATTGGAGAAATCATCACCTTTTTTGACTTATTAAGCCCTACGGAGCCGGGTAATTGCAGTTTTGCTGTTCTCGGGTCGCTGATTATTTTGTACTTTTGCTCCCTGTAAATTATTTAAAGAAAATATGATTTCAAAAGTAATCGCCGAAGAGAAGATTCAACAGGTCAGAAAGCTGATCGAGAAGAACGATAAGATAGTTATCCTGACCCACTTATCACCCGATGGAGATGCTATTGGCTCTACGCTGGGCCTTTTTCATTTCCTGAATGAACTGGATAAGCAGGTTTCGGTGATTATTCCCAATGATATGCCCCAGTTCCTGAAATGGATGGATGGCGCGAAAGATATTGTGGTCTATGAAAAATATCCGGAGTTTGCCGAAGAGCTGATGGCTGATGCTGACCTGGTGTTCTGTCTTGACTTCAATGCCCGCAAACGTGCAGATTGCATCGAGCCGGCGTTGGTCAAATCAAAAGCCAGGAAAGTAATGGTTGACCACCACCCTTATCCGGAGGATTTCTGTGATGTGACCATTTCCTATCCGCAAATCTGCTCTACCGGGGAACTGGTATTCCGTCTGATCTGCCGCATGGGCGAATTTGAACTGATCAATCACGCCTGCGCTGAAGCCATTTATGTGGCTATGATGACCGATACCGGTGCATTTACCTATAACTCCGAAAGCCCCGAAATTTATACGATCATAGCTGCATTGATTAATAAAGGGGTGAAGAAGGATTTGGTTTACCAGAAAATCTTTCACACTAATTCAGTTGACCGTATGAAGCTGATGGGATTTGCCCTTTCTGAAAAACTCCGCATTTATCCCGAATATCAAACGGCGGTAATTACCCTTTCAAAAGAGGAGCTGAAACGCTTCAACCACCAATCGGGAGATACCGAAGGTTTCGTAAACATGCCGCTGTCGATTAGCGGTATCCGTTGTTCGGTCTTTTTCCGGGAAGATGACCAGAAGATCAAGATTTCGTTCCGTAGCAAGGGTAGCTTTGCGGTCAATCGTATCGCCAGCGACTACTTTAGTGGTGGCGGGCATACCAACGCAGCCGGGGGCGAATTTTACGGTACCATCAACGAGGCTGTTGCATTGTTCGAAAAAGTGATACCCCGGTACGTGGCAACAGCCGTTCCGCAGTGATTTTCAGTTGAGGAATCGACCGTTGACTGATTCAACAACAACCGGAGATTGAATTTAACGTTTTTAAGGTTTGCGTCTTGACTTCTTTCTCTAACTTTGGCGCACCAAATACAATGATATGAGAAAATTCTTATTGTTTTTTAGCTTTATATTGATTCTGGCTACTGTAATTACCTCTTGTAGCAGTTCGAAAACCTATGCGGAACTATTGCAGGAAGAGAAAGATAATATCGCTCAGTTATTGGCCGATAGCGGGTATCAAATTATTCCTTTTAATAAAGACACCCTGTATAATCCAAAGACTAAAAAGTTTATGAAAATGGATAATGGGGCCTATATTGCCATTATCAGCAGAGGGGATACGACGGATATGGCTGCTAAAAACAGTCGTGAGATTCTTTCCCGCTTTAAGTTCGGAAGAATACTGACTAATGCTGATACTACCGTGTATTCAAATAATCAAAACGACCAGCCTCTTAAGTATTATTACGGTAGTTCTACCACTTACTTTGTAAATAAAAGCGTAGGCGGGTTGAATGTAAATGCTACCTGCGAGGCGATTCAGAAACCTCTGGAGTTTCTGGGTAACGGTGCGAAAATTAAAATCATTATCCCGGCTAAAATCAGTTATACCGATTTACAGTCCAAAGTGGAGACAATTTATTATCCGTACTATACTTATCAGTTTTATTGATAATTGTAATCACAGAAAAAAGGCATAAGCATCCCGCTTATGCCTTTTTTGTTGTGGAAATTTATAATTTTGCCGTCTAATTCAAACACAAACTAAGATGACACTTATCAAATCAATTTCAGGTATTCGCGGAACTATCGGCGGAGTGCCGGGTGAAGGGCTTAATCCCCTTGATATCGTGAAGTTTACCGCAGCGTATGCAACTTTCATTAAAGGTAGCTATAAGGGCGAAAGTAAAACGATTGTAGTCGGTCGTGACGCCCGTATCTCCGGTGAGATGGTTAATCAAATCGTGGTAGGTACGTTATCGGGTATGGGTTTTGATGTGTTGAACATCGGACTGGCTACCACTCCGACCACCGAACTTGCCGTAACCATGGCCAAAGCCTGCGGTGGTATTATCCTCACAGCAAGCCACAATCCTAAACAGTGGAATGCACTGAAATTGCTTAACTATAAAGGCGAATTCCTCAATGCAGCGGAGGGTCAGACTATTCTGAAAATTGCTGAAGACGAATCTTTCTCATTCGCTCAGGTGGATGATTTGGGGAAAGTTACCGAAGACTTTTCCTATACCCAAAAACACATTGAAAGCGTTTTAGCACTTGATTTGGTAGATGTAGAAGCTATCCGCAATGCTAAATTCCGCGTGGCAATTGACTGCGTAAATTCAGTAGGTGGCGTTGCGATTCCGGAACTGCTTGAAGCTTTGGGCGTAAAACAGGTTGAGAAACTTTACTGCGAACCTAACGGACAATTCCCTCACAATCCTGAACCACTGCCTGAACATTTGACTGAGATTTCGTCTGTAATGAAGCAGGGTAAAGCCGATGTTGGTTTTGTGGTTGACCCTGATGTGGATCGTCTGGCAATTATCTGTGAAAACGGAGAGATGTTCGGTGAAGAGTACACACTCGTTGCTGTTGCTGATTACGTACTTTCTAAAACTCCGGGTAATACCGTTTCTAATCTAAGTTCTACCCGTGCTCTTCGCGATGTAACCCGCGGTTATGGCCAGGAATATCAGGCTGCAGCGGTAGGAGAGGTGAATGTGGTTGAAAAGATGAAGGCTATTGGCGCGGTAATCGGTGGTGAAGGTAATGGTGGCGTAATCTATCCGGCCAGCCATTACGGTCGCGACGCGTTGGTGGGTATTGCATTGTTCCTGACTCATTTGGCAAAAACGGGCAAAACTGTAAGTGCAATGCGTGCAGGATATCCTCCCTACTTCATAGCTAAACAAAAAGTAGAACTGACTCCGGAAATCAATGTGGATGCTATTCTGGAAGAGGTGAAAAACAAATACGCGCAATACGATGTCAATACTATTGACGGAGTGAAAATCGACTTCCCTGAGAAATGGGTTCACCTGCGCAAATCAAATACAGAGCCTATTGTGCGGATCTATGCAGAGGCATCTACTATGGAATTGGCTGGAGCTCTTGCCGCAGATATTATGTCGGTGATTAAGGAACTGGCGAAGTAATTCCGCCTTTCTACTAAAATAAAAATCTCCTGCAATGATGAATTTTATTGCAGGAGATTTTGTTATTTGGCAATTCGATACTCTATTTCTTTCCAGTTCCAAAATACTTTTTGTGGATCGTGTTGTATTCCTCCGATTTCTTTAATTCTTTCAGCCACACATTCAGGCTGTCCAGCAGGACTTTGCTTTCTTTACGAACCATCCAAGCCTGAAGCTGCGTAAAGCTGATATCAGTGTCAAAGTCCAGACCGGGGTATTTCGACTGAAGCTGTCTGGCGATAGATTCGTCACAAACGGCATAATCAATCTCTCCGCCCGAAACCATCGCAATGAGTTGTTCATCGCCATATTTCTCATCTTCTTTTGTGTAAATGGTGTCTCCGATTTCGTTTGAAAGATTACGGATGCGTAACAAAACGGGGGAGTTCTTATGGACGTATAATGTTTTCTTTGCCAGTTCTATCTGATTTCGTATAAATACTGATGTTTTACCGAAATCCGGTTTACGTTGTACCAGTACCTGTTTATTGAGCAGGATGGGTTGGGTGAAACGATACTGGTTGCGAAGTTGGGTGGTAATGGTGATTGGTCGGGCTACAATGTCAATTGATTTTTCATTGAGTCCTTTCATGCTCTCCTCAAAATTCATTTGCGGGATTACCTCCACTTTTATTCCGAAGCGTTTTCCCAAGAGTAATGCAAGTTCGTATTCAAATCCTTTAATGGAATCGCCAGAAACAAAATAACCTACCGAGTTGTATTCAGTGGCTATACGGATGACTCCAGACTTTTTGATTTCTGCAAAATCTCTTTTTTGACCTTCGCCTTTTGTATAGAACTTCCAGAACAAGAAAGAAATAACCAAAACGCTAATGGTAAGCAGGACGAGACTGGTCTTCGAAACTTTCAGAATTTTCAATCTTGTAGCCATTTAAGGAAATCTTTTTTAGTTGTTGAAATTCCACGAAATACCAATCTTCATTACCCTTGGATTGATTGGATAATGCGGTGTTGAGAAATAATTGGTTCCTGTCATCCCCTCATTTGCATGGTAGTAATTGATAAAGAACCGGGTACGCTTCAGTTGCAGGTTGGCATAAGCATTTATCAGGGGATAACCTCCGATTAATACCTTGTCTTTGTCTGATTGCAAAATAAACTGACTTAAAGCCGGGCAATAATCCGGAGCATAATATTCCGAGAAATATCGGACATCAAATCCGGTTTGTAGAGTCAATACTCCAGCAATCTTTGTCTTCAGGTAAAGGTTATGATAAAGTGACAAAGCCGGTAGAGGAATAATCTTCTGATTTGAAGATAACTGTCCGTAGATCTCGTTGTCGAGGTGTAGTTTCCCCCATTGGAAATCCTTGCTCAGGCAGCCCGATAACACCTGGATGTTATTTCCCTCCTGTTGAGGTAGTGCCTGGCTATTAAAATAGATATGATTTTGCAGATTTTCCACTCCACCTTTCAGAGAAAAATGTTCTTCGGGAAGAGCGAGTTCACCTTCCATGCGTACACGGCGCTCATCCTGAAGGGATTGGTCCCATTTGAAGTGGTTTGAGAAATAGTGGTTCAGATAATAGGCCGGAGTGACATTCTTGATGTATCCGTTAGCAATAAACTGAACTGTTTTCCCTAAAATATTTACATTGGTGAAAAGTTGTCCCGAGAGTGTCATTTGACCAAGGTCAGCGCCTAATACTCCGATTTCGGCATTCGCGTTGTAGTTGATTGTTTTGCCGTTACGGCGACTGAGTTCAGCTCCCAGGAATGTCGATTGCTCGGTCCGTTTGTCATAATACGAAGAATCAGCTACCGGTCTTTGAATCCGGTATTGACGGATTTCATTCTGGATATATGCTGTTAGTCCAAAGAGCGCATATTTGTTGAAGCCTTCCAGTAACGAAACAGCGAAAGTATTCCGGAATGAGGTGTAATTCGTGGAATCGTTTGTGCCGGAGTATCCGTTCTTCATATAGGTATTGCTGTAAAAAGCAGTATCTGATGACTTTGCAATGTATCTGCGGAAGAACTTATTGTATTCCAACGTGTGAATAAAGCTGGTGACTGGGATAAATCGTTCGGTTTCTACAGTATCTTTCTGCTCTTTCTTGTAAAATCCGAGATTATAACGATGCGTCAGAAAGAAAGTCCCGTGATTGAGGCGGTTCCAGGTTTTATCTAACTTTGTAGGAATACTATTTGTGGTCAATACTCCAGATCCGGAGGTTATCGATGTGGGATCGGTGATATATTTGTCTTCAGTTATTCCCCCGTTTTCCTGTTGGGACAGGTTGTTATTCCCCAAATAGGCCTGAAGCACATATTTATCGGAACTATAGCTGCCGAAGAAAGAGTAATTGTCATGTTTAACCGATTGGTCATTATAAAATCCATTGGGTCTGTATTGCTCAAAAGTTCCTCCGACGTTAAGGCGTTTTCCATGATTTGCTGTAAACAGAACTTTAAAATGATCTTCTGCAAATGCCTTGGATCCCCCTGACAGATAGGAGATATTCATCAACGGAATTGTTGTGTTGAAGAAAGACGCATTTTCAGGAGATAGCAAAAGAGGCTCATAAGCTCTTGCAAAAATGAACCGGGGAATATCATTTTGATAGAAGAATATCCTGGAATAGGAGGGAGAACCGAGATTGCCCAGATAGCCGCGGGGAGAACGATAACCTTCTCCGGTGCTGGATTCCTGAAAGTCAAGTGGAACGGTATCTACATTGACGCGATATTCAGTGCCGAGTTTCGGTGTTACTTTCCATGAGTAAATGGACATGGGCGGCAACGTCTGATGCGTACTACTGCTAGTTTCTTTTGATCTGTTCTGGGCAAATACTGAAATGCTCAAAAGACCGGAAATCAATATGAAGTATAGTTTTTTCATAAGCAGGGCAAAAGTACGAAAACTCGCATTGAGAAACAAATAAAGCACCTTCATTACTTCTCCCAGCTAATCCGGATTTAATGAATGATGATTCTGAAACATATTATAAAGTATTCCTCGGAATGTAGTCCATACCGAAAATGTACGCTATTTTTGCAAGTCCAAAAACGGAACAAATATGATTGAACCTAAACGAAACAGACGAAGTCCAAAGGAACAGGCAGCTCAAATGCCCGGACTTGGCCGTTTACAACCTCAGGCAAGAGAATTGGAAGAGGCTGTATTGGGCGCTTTGTTGCTCGAAAAAGATGCTTATTCGATGGTGAGCGATATCCTGAAGCCGGAGTGTTTCTATGATAATATTCACCGTCAGATATATACAGCTATTGTTGATTTGGCAGTAGCCCAGCGTCCGGTGGATATGCTCACCGTGACCGAACAACTCCGTAAAAAAGGAGAGTTGGAAGAGGTTGGAGGGCCATTCTACATCACTCAACTGACTACAAAAGTTCTTTCAGCAGCTCACGTCGATTACCACGCCCGCATTATTGCTCAGAAGTATCTCGCGAGGGAGCTGATTTCGTTTACTTCCGAGGTTCAGGGAAAGGCATTTGATGAGTCGATGGACGTTGATGATTTGATGCAGGAAGCCGAAGGTAAGCTGTTTGAAATTTCGCAGCGCAACGTTAAGAAAGACGTTGTCCAGATTAATCCCGTAATCAAAGAGGCGCTTGAAAATATTCAGCAGGCGGCTAAGCGTGAAGACGGTCTGAGTGGTATTCCCACCGGCTTTCACAAACTGGATAAGATGACTTCAGGCTGGCAGAAGTCTGACCTCGTGATTATAGCGGCACGTCCTGCGATGGGTAAGACTGCATTTGTCCTTTCTATGGCCAAAAATATGGCAGTGGATAATGGAGCTCCGGTAGCCGTTTTCTCCCTTGAGATGTCGAACGTGCAGCTGGTAAACCGTTTGATTTCCAATGTCTGCGAGCTCCCGGCTGAAAAAATCAAGAACGGTAAATTCTCAGACCACGAATGGGAGCAGCTTTTCTATAAAATCAAAGACCTCAATGATGCCCCGATATTTGTCGATGATACCCCAAGTTTGTCTGTGTTTGAGCTTCGGACAAAGGCCCGCCGACTGGTACGTGAACATGGCGTAAAGTGTGTTATCATTGACTACCTTCAGCTGATGAATGCGAGTGGAATGAGTTACGGCAGCCGTGAGCAGGAGGTAAGTATCATTTCCCGTTCGCTTAAAGGTTTGGCCAAGGAGTTGAATATACCGGTGATTGCACTGTCTCAGCTTAACCGAAGCGTGGAGTCGCGGACAGGTACCGGAGCCGAAGCTAAGCGTCCTCAGCTTTCCGACCTTCGTGAATCAGGTGCGATTGAGCAGGATGCCGATATGGTGTGCTTTATCCACCGTCCGGAATACTATAAAATCATGGAGGACGAACAGGGAAATAGCTTGATTGGTATGGCCGAAATCATCATAGCCAAGCACCGTAACGGTCCGGTAGGGGATGCAAGGCTGCGTTTTCGCGGAGAGTTTGCCAAGTTTATGAATCAGGAAGACGATCGTGTACCGATGCCGGATTTTGTGGGCAACACTTATGGCTCAAAAATGAACAGTGGAATCCCCGATGCTCCAATGGGAGATTATCCTCCGATACCTCCTGTGGGCGAAGCAAGCTTTTTGAATCAACAAGATGATGTGATGCCTTTCTGACGCTACAATATTGAAGAAAAGTAAAAGTAGATAAAATCTAAAGCGCGTGCTGTTAAGTACGCGCTTTTTTGGTATAAAACAATTGAAAATCAAGAACTATAGGGAATCTATTCTTGTTTAATCATTGCCCCTTTGTATAACTATTATGAATATGATAAATATGTAATATAGTAATCATCTAAAGCATCTTTTACAATGAAACACCTGGTAGTCTTTTGTCATCCCGGTAAGAGAAGTTTCTGTAACGCTATTCTTGACCGGTTGGTTATTGAGCTCGAAAGCGTAAATGCTGAAGTAAGAGTAAGGGATTTATATGCTCTTGATTTTGATCCTGTGTTGACTAACGGTGATGTCATTGCGATGAAAAATGGATCTGCATTACCTGATGTCAGAGAGGAGCAAAACCATATCCGGTGGGCTGATGTCATTACGTTTATTTACCCGATCTGGTGGACGGGCATGCCTGCTCTTATGAAGGGTTATATCGACAGGGTTTTCAGTTATGGATTTGCATACGGATCCTGTACTGATGGTGTGAATGGTTTGTTGTCTTCCAAGAAGGTAAACATAATCAATACAATGGGGACAGCCGAAGATATTTACAAAGGCAATGGTATGATTTATTCAATGAATCAGACTATTGACCATGGTATTTTCGAGTTCTGCGGCATGGAGGTAGAAAAACACCTTTACTTCGGTGCTGTTACTGCTTCCGATGAACAACGGAGGGAAGAGATGCTCTCAAAAGTTTGTGAATTGGTGGGCACAACCCATTCTTTGTGGTTTTAAGTTGTCTTATCTCAATAAAAAAAGGCAGTCTCCATATGATGATTTGAGACTGCCTTTTTTATATCACTGAAACTACCGGGTTATAATCTTTCCAACCTGGCAACATCAAGTCGAAGGAAGATAAAGAGTAATATGGAAAAGCCCCAAAGGGAAGATCCTCCATAGCTAAAGAAGGGTAGGGGAATACCAATTACAGGTGTTATGCCAAGTACCATCCCGACGTTAATCAACAGGTGAAAGAGAATAATTCCTGCTACGCAATACCCGTACACGCGGGCGAAGATTGTTCGCTGCCGTTCTGCTAAATAGATTATCCGCAGAATCAGAATCAGAAACATAATGACAACAAACGCAGAACCGGCAAATCCCTCTTCTTCTCCGATTGTGCAGTATATAAAGTCCGTATCTTGCTCGGGCACGTATTTCAGTTTTGTTTGTGTTCCGTTGAGAAATCCTTTTCCGATAAGACCTCCTGATCCGATGGCTATTTTCGATTGATTTACGTTGTATCCTACTCCGCGTGGGTCATCTTCAAGTCCGAGAGCAACTCTGATACGTACCTGCTGGTGGGGCTCCAGTACATCGTTGAACACATAGTTTACCGAGAATGAAAAAAGAATTGCACCAACAGACATTAAAATAACAGGGATGTATTCTCTGGCATGATCTTTTATGATCAGTACAAGCATGTATATTATAGATCCTGCGACCAATGCAATTGCTATCCACGCAAAATTTATGCCGACTCCGAAGAACGAAATAATACCGGCCAAAAGGAAGGTTACGACAGAGGCCAACAAAACGTATTGCGCTGTTAATGTTTTCTTTGCGTATAAAACCAGATAAGTCCAGATCATTCCCAATATTAACAGGTAAACCAGCAAAGTATCCATCGGCGTAATTCTGTTTACGACACCTTCAAATTTCATTACCATAATGAATAGGGCAACAATCACAAAGCCTCCGAAAAGAATCAATCCGCTCATTCCCTCCCGGTAAAGCATAATCAGGAAAGCAGTATATACCAATGCTGTTCCGGTCTCGCGCTGGGCTACGATAATAATAAAGGGAAGCCCGATCAGCAGGCCTACGCGTATGTAACTTTCCAATGAGTTGAGCCTGAACTGGTATTGGTCAAAGAGTTTGGCGAGAGCCAGAGCCGTTACAAATTTACCGAACTCAGCCGGTTGTATATTGACCCCGCCCCCCAGTTTAAGCCATGATCCGGAGCCTTTTACATCAGTCGCTAAGAAGATTGTGGCAATCAGCAGTAATATCATCCCGGCATACATCGGGTAGGCAAAACGTTCATAAAGATCGCTTTCGAGCATTAGTATGACAAATGCAATTACCATTGAGAGTGCTATCCATAACAACTGTTTTCCGGAGCGCTCATTAAAATCGAAGATACTGGCATGATCAAAATCGTATGTTGAGGCGTAAATACTAATCCACCCGCCCAGTACGAGCAGCAGATACATGAGTACTGTCCACCAGTCCAGTTCTTTCCACAGATTTATACTTCTTGATCCCACGTACAGAAATTATAGTGTTTTTAAGTCTTTCTTGTAATCCAATCCGGTTTGGCGCAATTTCTTTCTTCAGGTATTTTTCAATCAACAGAGATCCGATTGGCGCTGCAAAGTCAGCACCGAACCCCGCATTCTCAACATATACGGCAATGGCTATTTTCGGATGATCTTTAGGGGCAAATGCCATGAAAATGGAGTGGTCTTCTCCATGAGGGTTTTGTGCTGTACCGGTTTTACCGCAGATTTCTATGCCCGGTAAATTGGCAACCCTGGCAGTACCGCCTTGCACTGCAAATGCCATCCCTTCACGGATAGGCCCATAGAAGGCCGGATTGATGCCGGTGAAATGCTTCGTCCGGTATTGAGCTTCCAGAACTGTATCCTGGATTTGTTTAACCACGTGAGGTGTTACGTAATATCCACTGTTGGCAATGGAGGCAGCCAGGTTACATATTTGTAAAGGGGTAGCTAGTACCTCTCCCTGTCCGATGGAGATTGAGATGATGGTCTCGGCGCGCCAACCTTTTTTTCCGTAAATCTTATTATAGAATTTACTGTTCGGAATCATACCCCGTTTTTCGCTGGGCAGGTCAATCCCCAGTTTATAACCAAATCCCATTTTTACCATGTGATCTTTCCATACGGTGAACGCTTCCTGGATATTGGGATATTTCCTCCGGTTGTGTAGCATATTTCTCAGACCGTAACAGAAATAGGCGTTACAGGAGTTTCCAATGGCGTGTGGCAGATCAAGCGGTGAAGGGTGGGCGTGACAGGCCAGTTTGTGCGAGCCATAAGCAAAACCACGGTTACAGGGAAACATGGTGTGGCTACTTATGATTCCTTCCTGTTGGTACATCAACCCCTGAGTCGTCTTGAATGTCGATCCGGGAGGGTATGCTGCCATCAGCGGACGGTTAAACAACGGTTTATTGGCATCCCGTTCCAGAGCTGCATAGTTTTTTCCTCTCTGTTTACCGTTCATAAGCGCAGGGTCGAAGTTGGGTGCAGAGACTATGGCCAATACTTCTCCGGTGGTAGGTTCGATAGCGACAATACTACCCAGTTTGCCTGACATCAACATTTCTCCGTATTGCTGCAGGTCGGCGTCAACGGTCAGTTTCAGGTTGCGGCCGGCTTTGGGTGCCTGGTCATATTTACCATCTTCGTATTTCCCTTTCAGACGTCCGTAAGCATCTCTTAAGAGAATTTCGAATCCTTTGGTTCCCCGGAGTTGGTTTTCATAGAACTTTTCCACGCCAGAACGTCCTGTATAATCCCCCTGGACGTAGTAAGGATCGTTCTCTAAATCTCTTTCGTTCACCTCAGCCATGCTACCAAACAGGTGGGCGGCCATAGGTGCGGTGTACTCTCTGACAGAACGGTTCTGAATGAAGAATCCCGGAAATTTGTAAAGCTTCTCCTGAAGCGCTCCATATTCCTCCATTGTGAGTTGAGTCATAAAGAGCTGTGGAGTATAGGCCGAATATCCCGGATTCTTTTTCCGGTCTTTTATATCTTCGACGCGCTGTAGGAATTGTTTTTTCGTATATCCGATGGTGCGACAGAAATCTATGGTGTCGAAATCCTGCACTTCTCTCAGAACCACCATAATATCGTAGGTTGGTTTGTTGAATACAAGCAGTTTGCCGTTCCGGTCGTAAAGAAGGCCTCGTGACGGATATATTGTTTTTTTTAGAAAGGCGTTACTATCAGCGTACTTTTTGTAATCGTTACTGATAATTTGTAGAAAGATGAGTCGGGCTATAAATATCAATGCAACAAAAACCGCGGCACCGGCAATGAAATAACGTCTGTTGTCAAAATCGTGATTTACATTCACTGTCTGGAGGTTTTAATATTTTCGACAACAAATATGAGCAAAGTCGTAAACAATGTACATGCACCGATTTTTTCAAGCATCATTATTGGATTGAAGAGCGCAAAAGCCTCAATCAGGAAAAGAAAAACATGGTGAATGATAACAAGTGTCACGGCATATCGTATAAAACGCCACATACCCAGATAACGGGCATTGGGGATGCTTGATTCCAGCTCCTCACGGTTAAAGTAAAGAACCAGTACCGGTTGGCGCAGGGCTGCTGTGAAAAGTACCGCAAGAGTATGCATACCCGGTGTGTTGCAAAAGATATCCACTAAAAGGCCCATTATAAATCCGAGCGTATAGACAAGGCTTCTCTTTGTATTTGCAGGTAATGTAATTATGAAATAGATATAAAGATAGGCTGTTGCCAATCCTAGTATCTGGAAATTGTTCAGAATCATTACTTGCACAAGAATAAGTGCCAGAAATGAAAATGTATATCTCAGGATTGTACTTATCATAGCTGTTGGACTTTGTTTTCCAGTTCCTGTTGTTCGTTAATAAGCTTATTCGTTATCACGCGCACGTTACTTAATCGACTGAATCTTGTGCTCAGTTTTATTCTGATAGGGCGCATTTCTCCACTGTTTTTAGGCTTGTTGGTCTCAATGGTTCCAATCATGATGCCTTCGGGGAAAGTTCCGGAGAACCCACTGGTTACAAGGGTGTCGCCTTTCTTGTATTCAACGTGGCTTGGAAGTTCAAGCAGCTGTGCATATTCCGGATTTGCGCCATCCCAGTTGACGGAACCGAAATACTGTGTTCGCTGGATTTTTGCACTCAGCTTGAGTTTTGGATTCAAAAGAGAGATCACTACAGCATAATGGTCTGATACATCGACCACTTTTCCGATCACGCCATTCTGGTCTACAACTCCCATCTCTGTTTTGATACCATCAAGTTCGCCTCTATTTAACGTGATATAGTTCTGAGTATGATTCACACTGTTATTGATGACTTGTGCGGTAATAAATCCAAAACGTTGAAACAGCCTGTTGTGGACTGAATCGTTACTCAATTTGCCTGCGTTGATGATTTTGAGTTGGTCCTTCAGTTGCAATACCTCCATTTCGAGACGGCTATTTTGTTCCAATAACTCGCCATTGGTTTGTTTGAGATTGAAATAGCCGGTTACGCTGCTCGAAACAGCATAAACATCTCCTGCCAGTTTATTTCCGGAGCCCAGATAGACACTGCGGTGGTAAATGTTGAAATTGAAGAGCAGGACAAACCCAAGAATAGTGTAAATAAGCAGCACTATCCAGTTACTGTGTTTGACCAGAAATTGAATCAGATTTCGCATATTCTCTTTTTTCCGTGATTAATTAATATCACAGAGTGAACAGAGTGGGCGCTTATGGCCACCGTTGATTGATATTTGAACTAAAAATATTGCTATGTATTTTGTGTAATAGGCATTCACACAGTTTCTTACTTTACAAAGAAGACCATAAAGTGAAATTATTTTCTCTGTGGTTCTCTTTGTGTTCTCTAAAGTACTCAGTGGTCAGACTATTTAAATACAAGATGTCTCATAAGTTTGCCGGACTCTAATTTCATGATGATTTAAAGTCAGAACAAACTTTTGAGACATACTTATTGAATTTCTTAACGAATTAAGAAAGAGAATTTATCGATATTCTTAAGTGCAACGCCGGTTCCTTTAGCAACGGCTAGAAGAGGCTCGTCGGCAATGTGAAACTTGATGTTGATCTTGTCGGTCAAACGTTTGTCCAACCCTCTCAGCAATGCGCCACCACCAGCTAACCATATACCATTTTTGACAATATCGGCATAAAGTTCGGGAGGAGTTTGCTCAAGAGCTGCCAACACAGCCGTTTCAATTTTAGAGATCGACTTTTCGATACAATGAGCAATTTCCTGATAAGATACCGGGACTTCCATTGGAAGAGCAGTCATTTGGTTAGGACCGCGTACGATATAATCTTCCGGTGGATTCTCCAGCTCGGTCAGAGCTGAACCTGCATTGATTTTAATCAACTCTGCAGTACGTTCACCCACACGGATATTGTGTTGGCGACGCATATATTCCTGGATATCGGCTGTCAAATCATCACCGGCAATACGGATTGATTTATTTGAAACGATACCACCCAATGAGATAACGGCAATTTCGGTAGAACCACCACCGATGTCCACCACCATGTTACCTTCCGGAGCTTCTACGTCCAGGCCGATACCGATAGCAGCAGCCATAGGTTCGTAGATCAAATATACATCGCGGCCTCCTGCGTGTTCTGCAGAGTCACGTACAGCACGGATTTCCACCTCAGTACTACCTGAAGGAATACTGATTACCATGCGAAGTGATGAAGAGAACCAGCTGTTTTTAGGCATTGCCATTTTGATCATACCGCGCATCATCTGCTCGCAGGCGTAGAAGTCTGCGATTACTCCATCACGGAGAGGACGGATGGTACGGATATTTTCGTGAGTTTTACCATGCATCTGACGAGCCTGTTCTCCAACGGCCAGCAGTTTGTCGGTGCGGCGGTCAAGTGCTACAACCGAAGGCTCGTCCACCACAATATTACCATTATGAATAATGATAGTATTTGCGGTACCGAGGTCCATGGCTATTTCATGAGTTAAAGAAAATAATCCCATGTGTTATTTGTAGTTATACGTGTTACGTAGTACGTTATAAATTTTGTCGCAAAGAATGGTTTGAGGGGGTGAGGGAGAGAGGAAATGAAAATTGCATTTTTACATCCTCTGATTTTCACATCCCCAAATTTCCTATTAGTGTTTGAAGTGACGGAACCCAGTTGTCACCATTGCCATGCCGTTAGCATTACAATAGTCAACAGAATCCTGGTCTCTTACCGAACCACCCGGTTGGATTACAGCAGTAACTCCTGCTTTGTTTGCAATCTCTACGCAGTCAGCGAATGGGAAGAATGCATCGGAAGCCATAACTGAACCGCTCAGGTCAAATTCGAATGAGCCGGCTTTCTCGATAGCGTGGCGTAAAGCGTCCACACGTGAAGTCTGACCTACACCGCTGGCGATAAGCTGTTTGTTTTTAGCCAATACGATAGCGTTCGATTTGCTGTTTTTTACGATTTTGTTGGCAAACAGCAGATCTTCGATTTCTTCAGCGTTAACTGCTTTGTTTGTTACAACTTTCAGTTCTTCTGCTGTTTCAACTTTGGTGTCTTTATCCTGTACCAACACGCCATTCAACAGGGAGCGGAACATTTTACCTCCACTTACCGGTTGTTTCTGAACCAGGATGATACGGTTTTTCTTAGAAGTCAGGATCTCCAATGCATCCATGTCGTAATCCGGAGCAATGATTACTTCGAAGAAAAGTTTGTTGATTTCCTCAGCAGTAGCTTTGTCCACAACACCGTTGGTAACAAGGATACCTCCGAATGCTGAAACCGGGTCACCAGCCAATGCGTCTTTCCATGCATCCAGCATTACCGGACGTGAAGCCAGACCGCAAGCGTTGTTGTGTTTCAGTATAGCGAAAGTCAGGTCGCTGAATTCGCTGATCAAAGTAACCGCTGCGTCAATGTCAAGCAGATTGTTGTATGAAATCTCTTTTCCCTGAAGCTGTTCGAACATCTCTTCGAATTTGCCGTAGAAAAGACCTTTTTGGTGAGGATTTTCTCCGTAACGAAGCACTTTAGCGCTGTCCACAGTGCTACGGAAGTAGCTGCCTTCGTTTTCGTCGAAGTAGTTGAAGATGGCTGAGTCGTAACCAGAAGAAACAGCGAATGCTTCTTTGGCAAACCAGCGACGGTCTTCGAGTGAAGTTGCTGATCCTTTTTCCTGAAGCAGTTCCAGGAATGGAGTATATTGAGCTTTAGACGCAATGATAACAACGTCTTTATGGTTTTTAGCAGCAGCACGAATCAATGAGATGCCGCCAATATCAATTTTTTCAATAATAGCCTGATCTTCAGCGCCGGAAGCTACAGTCTCTTCAAATGGATAGAGGTCAACGATTACGAGGTCAATTTCAGGGATTTCGTATTGCTCGATTTGTTGCAGGTCACCTGCCAGTTGGCGACGACAAAGGATACCTCCGAATACTTTTGGGTGCAACGTTTTTACGCGACCGCCCAAAATAGAAGGATAACCAGTCAAATCTTCCACCGCTTCACAGGGAAAGCCCAGTGACTCAATGAATTCCTGAGTTCCTCCGGTAGAGATAAATTTTACCCCGTCGTTGTGTAACCTAGTGATGATTTCGTCCAATCCATCTTTGTGATAAACAGAAACTAAAGCCGTTTTAATCTTCTTGTTTTCCGACATAAATTGCTTGATTTATAGAATTTGCGCAAAAGTACAAAATAAAGCTCTGTTAGCACCTAAAAATGGCCTTAAAGTTTGAATTTTATATGCTGGCAGGCTGCGATACCTTGCTTTTTATTTGCAGATAAATAAAAACAGAAAGCCACCAATGACCGTTTGCTGAAAAGCGTTCGGATTTAGTGGCTTATTGTGAAAATATAGTCTTATTTCGTGGTTGGTTCCGAAATTAGCTGAATTAGCTCGATGCCTACCTGAATGGCTTTTTCATTCATTGGCAACAATTTATGGTGGCGTTCGGGCAGAGATTTTTTCAATCCTTCCAATACACTCTTCAGAGAGACTATGGGGCGAAGTTTAAGGAATCCACCGAGTACAATCATGTTGAATCCCCGTTTATCAATTTCTGAAGCCGCATCCATGGCGTCAATTCTATAAACGTAGATATCTTTGCGTGTTGGCGGCTTATGAATGCCGTAGCTGTCGTAGATCAGGATGCCGCCCGGTTTTACCATTGCTTCGAATTTATCCATTGAAGGTTGATTGAGAATAATGGCTGTATCGAAGGTGTTCAATACCGGAGAACTTATTCTTTTATCACTAACAATAACTGTTACGTTGGCGGTTCCACCTCGTTGTTCAGGGCCGTACGATGGCATCCAGCTGACTTCTTTTCCTTCCATCAGGCCGGAATAGGCGAGGATTTTACCCATAGAGAGTACACCTTGTCCGCCAAAACCGGCAATGATTAATTCTTCCGTCATATTGTGTAGTATCTTTTGTGTTGAAACGCGAAGGAGCAATAAAGGTTTCTCTCAATTGCATCTTCGCGCTTATTGAACTGTTGGGTTAATTAAATGTCTTTGAGGTCACCGAGAGGGTAGTGGGGGAACATGTTTTGCTCCATCCACTTGTTTGATTCGTCGGGAGTCATTTTCCAACCTGAGCTACAGGTGGAAACAATCTCTACCATTGAGGTGCCTTTATTTTGCATCGAATTTTCAAATGCTTTGCGGATTGCTTTTTTTGCCTTTTTGACAGAACCAACCGTATGCACACTCTGGCGGGTAACATAACAAACGCCGTCAAGCAAAGCGACCATCTCTGCAATTTTCAGCGGATAGCCGGCCAGCTCAATCTCGCGTCCGTCGGGACAGGTCGATGATTTCATGCCTTGCAGGGTTGTTGGCGCCATCTGGCCACCTGTCATACCGTAGATACCGTTGTTGATCGAAATGATAGCGATGTTTTCTCCACGGTTGCAGGCATGAATGGTTTCAGCAGTACCGATAGCCGCAAGGTCTCCGTCCCCCTGGTAGGTAAATACCATTTTCTTTGGATTGAGGCGCTTAATAGCAGTTGCCAGTGCAGGGGCACGTCCGTGGGCAGCTTCCTGCCAGTCGATGTCGATGTAGTTGTAGATGAAGACGGCGCAACCTACAGGGGCAATCCCGATGGTTTCGTTTTCGAGTCCCATCTCTTCGATTACTTCGGCAAGGAGTTTATGTACAACCCCGTGACTACAGCCGGGGCAGTAGTGCATATGGTTGTCGTTGAGCAATCTGGGTTTGGCGTACACCAGATTCTCTGGATTAATCATTATATCAGTTGCCATAATTTGTTTTAATTATTGGGAGTGTTGATTTAGATAAAAGATAAAAGAAGATAGACGATAAACAACAAATAAAGATTTCTGGAGTTGTCTCAAAATCTTGGTTCTTCAGTCATTAATCTTTTCATTCTTTCATTTTCAAATCATTTTCTTCAATGCCTCCAGAACTTCATCCGGAGTAGGAACAATCCCGCCTAAACGGCCAAAGTGTTCAACCTTGATTTTACCATTTACAGCAAGACGAACGTCTTCTACCATTTGTCCAGCATTTAGTTCGACAGTGAGCATGCCTTTTACTTTATCTGCGTAGGAATTAATGGCATCAGTAGGGAAAGGCCATAAGGTAATCGGACGCAGCAGTCCGACTTTGATGCCCTCTTCGCGAGCCAACTCTACAGCTTTCAGGCAGATGCGGGCGCTAGAGCCAAATGCAACGATCAGGTATTCAGCATCTTTACAGGAAATTTCTTCGTAGCGCACCTCTTTAGCCTCAATTTCACGAAATTTGGCCTGGAATTTCAGGTTACGTCTTTCCATCTCTGCCGGGTCGAGCTCCAGAGAAGTGATTACGCGTTGTTTGCCCCCTTTAGGTTTTCCTAAAGTAGCCCATGGTGTGTTTTTTTCAATTTCCTCTTCGGTGAGCCTTGGATGTTGGGGGGGGAGTTTTACTTTTTCCATCATTTGGCCAATGATACCGTCAGCCAGTATCATGGCCGGTGTATTGTATTTGAATGCCAGTTCGAATCCTAAACCCACGTGATCTGCCATCTCCTGAACAGATGCAGGAGCCAAGGTGATTAGTTTATAGTCGCCATGACCTCCGCCTTTTACCGTCTGGAAATAGTCTGCCTGACTCGGTTGGATAGTACCCAGTCCCGGGCCGCCGCGCATGACATTTACGATAAGGCAAGGCAATTCAGCTCCTGCGATATATGAGATTCCTTCTTGTTTGAGGCTCACGCCCGGGCTCGAAGAGGAGGTCATTACTTTCTTTCCACAACCCGCACCGCCATATACCATATTGATAGCGGCTACTTCACTTTCTGCCTGCAATACAACCATACCGGTCGATGTCCAGGGGTGAAGCTCCATCAGTGTTTCCAGTATCTCTGACTGAGGGGTAATCGGGTAACCAAAGTATCCATCCGCACCGTAGCGTACTGCGGCGTGGGCGATTGCTTCGTTACCTTTCATCAGTTTTATTTCTTCCTTCATTGTTTTTTTTGATGTTTGTTTTTACGATTTTGCCTCCGTTCGCCGGAAGCGCTCAGGTATAAACAAATTTCCTTATAACTTAGTTTTGTAAACGGTAATACATCCGTCCGGACATACATAGCCACAGGCTGCACAGCCGATGCATGCATCGGGTTTATCCATGTAGGCGTAGTGATATCCTCTGTTGTTTACCTCTTTGGGTTGCAGATCCAATACATTGCAAGGGCAGGCTACCACACACAGGTTGCATCCTTTACATCGCTCCGTATTGATTACGACAGTCCCTTTTACTTTAGCCATAAAAGTCGTTTTTGGTTTGATAATGCTCGCAAATTTACGCTATTTTACTTCACTATCCGATAGTTTAAGGGAAGAAAAATCAATCTTTGAAGATGTCTGGGGTGTGTTTGTCTCTGAATAAGAATGAAATATCGTTAATTAGGGTAATTTGATTTGGGGATGTGCAAGTGGATCTTGGAACTCTAAAGATAGATAAATAATGTTGTGTGGAATTATATTGGTTGGTTGTGGCGAAGAGTAAATGAGACTAAAAAACAGACCAGAAAGAGGTGTTTGTGTTTAGATTTTGTTGATTTTTCATGTGTGGATGAAAAACTGAAGTTGTAATTAATTGTCGCTTTAAGTAGTCACGTATATTAGTATACAATATTTTCATACAAAGGAAGAAAGGTCCGTAAAGCAACCCTTTCTCTATAACCATTGATTGAATTCAAATCAGGTATGAATTCAAAGAAATTCTGCCTGAAATTCCTTTATGCGTTGTTCTTCGTCTTTATTGCAAATCAGTAAGGCTTCGCCGGTATCTACTACGATGTAGTTGTTCAGGCCCTGGACTACTACTTTTTTATCGCTGAAGATGCGTATGATGGAGTCTTGTGTCTCGAATGTGCGAATTTCCCCATAACAACATTTCCTTCACCTATCTTATCAGATTGCTCGTGAAGAGAACCCCAGGTGCCTAAGTCAGACCATCCAAAGTCCGCTGTTTTTACATAAATATTATCGGCTTTTTCCAGAATTCCATAATCGACCGATATATTGGTGCATTTGGGGAATTCTTCATTGATAAACTCCTGCTCGCTTGCTGTATCGAAAAGGTTAGTACCCTTATCAAAGATTTCGGCAACTTCTGGTAGGTAGGAGCGAATCGCTTTTTCGATGTTGCGTGCAGACCACAGAAAGATTCCTGAGTTCCAGAAGTAGTCTCTATCCAAAAGATATTGCTCTGCGGTAGCTTTATTTGGCTTTTCGGCAAAGCGGTTCACCGGATAGAGTTGAGTGTAACCTTCAATAGCGCTTTGAAGGGAAGCTTGGATATAACCATAGCCGGTTTCTGCTTTGTGCGCTTTCATACCCAGTGTTAAGAGTGACTCGGTCGATGCGATAAAACGGATTCCTTCGTTTATAACGTTCTTAAAATCCTCTTCACGGGTGATCAGGTGGTCACTCGGGGCAACTATGATATTCGCCAGCTTATTGCGCTTGATTATTTTCCATACGCCGTATGCTATACATGGGGCAGTATTCCTCATACAGGGCTCCAACAAGATTTGATTATCAGTTAAAAAGGGCAGTTGCTCACGAACCAGCAGTTTGTATTTCTGAGAGGTGACCACCATGATATTCTCTTTGGGCACTATTCCTTCAAACCTGTCGGCGGTTTGCTGTATAAAGTACGCCCGATGTTTAAAACATCCAGAAACTGCTTGGGGCAATCGCTGGTACTCATTGGCCAGAAGCGACTGCCGACTCCTCCGGCCATGATGATCAGATAGTTGTTGTTTATTGAAATAGTTGATTTATTTTCCATATAAATATGTGTTAGCTAATAGTGTGTTGTGTGATTTATTGTTTTTTGAAAATGCCTGTGTTTATTTTTAGGCTCATACATTGTTGTCTCCGAATAGTTTTCTTTAATGAGTGTCATATAATGACTTTATATCATTCGGAAATCAGTTTACAGTATAGTTCAGATTCCTTTTGTTTGAAATGTAATCCGATTTCTTGCGGAAAATCTCATTCCAAAGCAATTTGTTCATTTGAGTTCGAGATGAATATTGTTCGAAGGTTTCATTTAGATAATCAAAATCATTTCTCCAGATATAGTTTGGCGAAATATAGCAGTAGGTAGATTCTACCAACATGCTGTCATTATTATTGTCCTTTTGTAATAACTGTAAAGTCGGGGCAATACATGTGATATTGCGTTTATGGCACTCATTGATTACTTTTCCAATAGTCTGATCGTATTTCTGAATAATACCCTCTATGGAAAAATCGGCATAGGCTGTTTCTCCCATTTTCTGTATAGGTCTCAGTTGAATAACATTAATTGGAATGTGGCCAAACTTGTCAAAGAAAAGGGCTAATTCATCGATATTGGAATTGTTAATAGTATAATTGATGCGCAATTGGAAGTTAGGGTAATCTTCTTTTAACTCTCTGACAGCTTCTAGTATGGATAGAAATCTGTCATAAGAGGCATTTGTCATAAGGTGCTCATAGGTTTCTTTTTTTACACCGTGTAATGAAAGTGTTAATTCATTCAGGCCTGATTCAATAAATGTCTTAACGGTTTTCTTATCCAGTAAGTTGCCATTCGAAGTCATCGATATAAACGGAATGCCTTTTTCTTTGGCGAGAAGTATAATTTCCTGGTTGTGTTTGTAGAGCGATGGTTCTGCACCACATCCAATCTGGAGCTTTAATGCACGATGAAACAGTGCATCAGACAATTTTATTAGATTATCTTTGGGAAAGATGCCCTGCATTTTTTTTCTTTTCTCACTATCACTAAAGTAACACATTTGACAACGTAAGTTGCAATTTAATACCGGATCAAAAAAAATTGCCAGATAGCGTCTCCGTAAAAGGTATAACAAGTATATACCGAAACTCTTAACTCTATGGCTTTTTATTATCTTGCTGTATTTTAGTAACTTGTAAATGGGACCCATGGGAGCTTTGTTTATTTGTTATATAATGTAGGGACTTTGTTGCTTGTAACGTTGATCGTTGACCTTTCATTATAAAATACAGATGGTTTTTGTTCTGTTGTTGTTTGACTATAAAACTTTATCGTCGGTATCTTAATTTTAAGCTGATTCCGGTATTGTTTCCGTATAAGTCTCCTCTGTCTAAAGCTCCGGCTATCGTAAGCCTCCAGTTTTTGAGTTTTAACGGTGTGTAATGTAGTTCTACCAATGACATGTAATCATTTGTGATATCATTGAATGGTTTATCATAAGTTCCCCACCCTCTTGTGTATGTGGAGATAATTTTTGTACTCCACTCTTTATTGAATAATGCGGATATTCCAAAATGAAAAGCCTTAACTCTATTATTGAATACCACAGTTGAGTAATTGTTATAAATAGAAGATGTAAGTAATGGATTTCCATTAATCATTCCCCAATGAGCCCATATGCCATTGAATTCACTTTTGTAATAACCATCATTCCCTTTGGGTGATTCAGCAAGCAATTGTGTCCCGGGGTGGTCATGAATAACCCAATTGACAGGACCACTTTGATCAGTAGTTTGTAGATACTCTAAAACTATTCCGCTTATTCCTTGTTTTTTATCAGTCCGTTTATATTCCAAGCCCCAAATTCCATCTAGTCTATTTTGTTTTGCCATTCCAGAGAAATCTTCAAAAAAGTTTTCTAGATAAACACTTAAATTGTAGTTATTAGTATGATAGGTCGGCATTATGTGCCAACTACCACGGGAGCTCCCAATCATATAAAGCTTATCTTCTTTTGAGCTTTTGCTGTCTCCCTGTGCTTGGATAGTTATTAAGAGGAATTGTTTTAGATCTTTTCGGTATCCTCCGAATTGTGAATGTGATTCTAAACCAATAGATGTGCTCCATTGTGTTTGTGGGATATCATATTGAAGAATCAGTGTCTTATTATGATAAAATACATTGTTTATACTACTTCCTGCAGTTCTTTTAATAAACTGATAGTCCGAAAAGATACCATATGATAATGCAGCATTTACTTTTAACTGATTGTTTAACAGCCATGGATAGCTTAGGTACCCATTTGTTTCCAGTCGGGCTTGAGGGATAGGCCTTGCATTTCCTGACCATGATAATCCCCCGCTACTTAGCTCAGGGTTTTTTAGTATTCCCCACCGTTCTTTACTTCCGAGGGAAAATATAAATTTTTTATACCGAATGTCACCATAGAGTTGTTGTATGAAAAAGCTAGATGGATAGTTTTGAGCCTCTACAATATCTAGTCCAAGTTGGTAATCAAATTTGCTGGTATCGTTCATTTCACGAAATAAACCAGCCTTTAAATAGTCATTTTCATTTTTTAGAGTAGAAATGCCTTGTCTGTTGTTTGTAAACCAAAATGGACTTTGTCCGTTGCTCGAATTGCATTCACTCTCTATTTGTGTATGTATCTGTGCTTGAGCAAATCCAAACTGTAGGGAGATATTAATACACACGCTTAATATCAGTGAGGCTTTCTGTATCTTGGGACTATTTATCATTGTTTTTTAGTATTCTTGCTTATATGTTTTGAGGTCTGTTTAAGTTATATCTAAATAGATTCTAAACGTGAAACCAAAGATTACTTTTGTTGCAAAACTCAAAGGAGCCTATTCGCTTTTATTTAACCTGTTTACATTTGTGCAAATGTAAACAAGTTATTATAGTTGTCCGAAATTAATAGTACCTGAAATTAAGAGTTTTGTTTTTGTCTTTAAGGGATATGTGCTTTGGGGTTTGTTCTGAAATATAGAAGGATCTGTAGGCAGACTTCCAATCGGTGTATTTCATGTTAAGAAGCGCCTCTGCTTGTAGACTGTCTTCAAAGATAATACATAGAGAATCATCTTTTTTATAATACCTGCCAAAAGCCATTCCGCTTTTGTCTTTAATCTGAAATACGCTGTTTTGAAAACAGTAGTATGACGGTATTTCCGGCAGAGAATCTTTTCCGTTCATAACTATGCTTTGCAATTGCCATTGTCCTCTTAATTGATCTTCAAATTCATTGGAACAGGCTATATATATGATGGGCAAGAAAAGCCAGAGTATTCGTTTCATTGGTATTAAATTGTTTGATATTCAGGCAGCGTATAACACTTCAAATGTCGTATTTGTGACTTGTGGTTTTCTGTTGTCTCGATTTCTGCTTTTTTTTATTGTTGATAAGTGTATGGGGCATGCCGATTATTTGTTCATTCGCCGAAGTCTTTGTTTTAAGTATAGATGGGGTGTTTCTGTTCTATTGCGTGTCAATATAGTCACTAAGTTATACGATATAAAACTGTGTATTTGGAGTGCTTTTTATGTGTTTTAGTTCAAATATTCAGTTAGAAAGACGAGAGTGTTGGGTGTTGCAATATGGTAATTGTATTATATTGGTTTTTCTATACCCAATATTTGTTATTCTGTAAGTCTCTTTCTGGTAATTAGTTGAGGCGTTTTAAGTAGTATTTTAGCAGGTAAGGCGATATATGGATTTAGGTTGTATCGTCTATATACACGTATGTCTTCGCTCCATTTAATTATTGCTTTTTTTAAATCAGTACTGGCACCTCCTATTTTCATTTTAACAATATATTGATTTAAATAGTGTGTTTTTATTTTGTATTTATACATGTATCGTGTTAGAAATTCAGTATCAGCTGCGATTTGATATGTTTCATTGTAAAGGCCATATTTCTTTAACACTTCACTTTTAAAATAAGTGGTAGTATGCAAAGGGAGCCATCCTAGCTTAAAACGTTTGTGTCGTTTTTTTCCACTGATCCAGTTTCTGACAGTGCGATTATGATTTTTGGCGTCAACAAAAATCCCATTTCCATAAATCATATCTGGATTATATCTTTTAAAGGCTGCAACAATACTGGAGATGACTTGATTATTATAAAACACATCATCCGAATGCATCAGTCCTATGATATCACCAGTGGCCATTCTAATCCCTTTGTTGATTGCCTCGTACATTCCTCTGTCTTGTTCTGATACAATCTTAGTGATCCTGTTACTGTATTGATGGACGATCTCCATGGTTTCGTCAGTAGATGCTCCATCTACTATTATATATTCAATTAAGGGATAATCTTGGTTTAAGACACTTTCTATTGCATCCTTAATGGTATATGCTCGATTGTAACAAGTAGTAATGATGGATACTTTCATTGTTTTGTCTTTAAAAAATGCTTTTGTATATATACCACTTGTATTTTTCGTTCTTAGGTAATCTTTCTAAAGATGGACCTTTTGTGCCGAAATACAGAGAATGGGTGATAAATACGTTATGTTTTTATATAATACTTTAGACCCAACAGTAAATAACGGTTGGTATGCGGATTTGTTGTAATAATTTCCCTACTTTGACTCTAATAAGTCGTTTTAGAGTGATTGGATATTGAAAGATAATCTATCACACGCAATTTGGTTATCATAGGTAATAATTTTTTGAGTGGAAAAAGCTTTACCTTTTTATAAATGCTCTTAAAGTTAATCTTAATGAATATAGAACTGAAATAATGGGGATACACGTAATATATACATAATGAAAACTTAAAAGCTTATCAAGTTTAAGTTGGTTGAATACCTTGAAGATAATCCAATGTGAATCGTACTTTTCTATTGATACAGTACTAAAAGAGGTTGAAATCCAACTTAATTGTTCTTTGGTAGGTTTATTTCCAATAAACACTTTTCCACATCGAAGATTGTTCCAGTGTCTAAGAGAATATTCATTTGAAAAGTTTTTAAGGATATATGCTGCGTATGTTTCAAATTCACTGAACCCCGATAGGTTAATGTATTTTGGATCTACTGCATGCATTATCTTTTCATAAAACTTATTCCCGGCCAATGAAATATTAGCTTCAATGTCGCTTATTAATTTTCTCATAATGGAAGCATTGATAAGCATATGTTCTGTTATAAATGATTTTGAGGAATCTTTCTTTATTGGATTATCCTGTATTAGGTGTTCAATTGTTTTGCTATAGCATTCATCATATTTGGCATATTCCCTAAAAGATAGATAGGGTTTGGCTGCGCTTGAGAAAAAATCTATTTCTTTTAGAGGGATTGTATCGCTGTCCCAAACTAAGTAATATTCATTCTCACAAATACAGGAATATCCCATTTTTAAGAATTGCTGAAAATACCATCCGGATCTTTTTGCATCTCCAGTTATTGAGGTTTTAATATTTTCAATTTCTTTTTTGGTCAGACCTTCGATCATATTATTCTCACATATGAATTTTACATTTGGAATCCCAGTAAATAATTCAGTCAAGTCTTCTTCTCCAATGAAAATAATATTTTGTGCTTTTATGTTGTGGTTTAATAGTTTGAGATTGTCTAATATTAGAGAGAGATCCTTCCTTACAATAGGGATAATAAGATCAAATTTTGGTGCTTGCATTTTGCTTTGCTATTATAAGTTGTTTTAGGTTTGGACCTTTCTTGATGTTGCTATTTAATAAAAGTGATATAATAGGTAATGCACCAATACCTCCGTAATCAATTATATTTATTGTTGAGAACTGAGCTAAGATAAAGAATAATAATATACCAAAAAACTCGGGGTTGTTATAAATTGTTTTTGCCTTGAATTTGATCATTACAATTTGAGTCGCTCTTAGTATATATGATATAAACCATAATAAGCCGATAAGTCCAAATGTATTAAAAAAACCCCAGATCCCCACATCTTCACGATAAAATTCTTCATGAGGCCCATTTAATAATGTCCTAAGTGCATAGCTGTCAGGTTTGATGAATCCTAAACCGGTAATGAAATTTCCATTAATTGTTTGATTGAAATAATAATTCATAGCGGCATATCTTATGCTCATAGTGTCGCTGTCTGCATCTTGAGAGAATTCAATATAGGCCTTGAGGATTCCTATGTTATTAATACCAATAATAAGAATGAAAAAAGCTATCGTGATAAAAAGATAGATTTTGGGTTTCCATTTTAAAAAAACGAGGATCATTACAAATGCTACAAATAAAAGAATAACAAGATACGCTCTTGTCATTATGAAAAAGAATAAGTCAAATAACGTAAGTGCCAACGTTATTATATATAGAGGAGGGATTCGTTGCTTAAGGTTTGAATATCTAATAATTTTTGATAGCGCCAAAATGAAGCAGTATGGGAAAAGATATGCGCCAACATAAATTCTTTGCACACCCATGCGTAATGGTATTTCGCTAAATTTAATTAATGGCTCAGCCCCTGTAAAGATGAATATTAAATAGAGTGAGGTCAGGATCGTAATAGTTATAGTAGAGAACCAGCATAAACGTCGTGTTAAACGCTCATGCTCTACATTGTTAAATAAAAAATAAGCCAAGCAAGTAGCGAATCCTAAAGAAAAGGCGAACATCACATGAATTGAGGTGCTATATAATATTGATGATATTAGAATCTCTAGTAATACATATAACATAAGGAAAAGAATGATCCAGGTAAATTTGCCTTTAAGCTTAATCTTATTTACGTTCAAAATCAATGCAATGATTGTAATGCCACCCAATAGACGAACCAAATTATATGATTGGCTATCATCATACATCAATCCAAGGAAATTGAACTGAAATAGTAAGTATATGTAAAAAAAAGCTTCTCTCATGTAGTCTTTTATTTTGGCATTATGCAATATGAGTTCGATGTCTGTATGCTTTCTTATAGCAAGCTCAACGCGTATATCACATGTTGCTCTAGTTTATTCACAAGTTGGTGCTGTTACTTTTATTGCGGGTTTATATTCAAACATAAAAACAATAGTCTTTTGAGGTTTTATTCACCGAGGCCTTTGGATATGAGTTGTAAGTTTTAGATATTACAATATACAGAAGGATTAGCGCCATAATTCGTTTTGAATCTGACAAATAAATTTCTATATTTAAATCTAATAGGTGTAAGTCTTAGTATCATTCTTTAGTGAGGCGGAAATGAATATCTCAAAGACGGTAAACTGAATTGTAAATTCTAATATGTTCTTGAGCTATATTATCCCAGTTGATAATATCTCCGAGGTTCTTATTTAGATTTAATGTTTGTAATTGTTGCAATGCTGATTTTAATTCTGAAACAGAATTGCTGTTTAAAAAGATAGCGTTGTTTAACTTGATAGGATAATGATTTTTTGGTTTTGTGGTAATGACTTTAATTCCTTCTTGGTATAGTGCCAAAAAACTTCCATTTCTAATCGAAACTCCGTTGCTAAAAAGAGCAATTGCAAAATCAGAACAAGCAATATGTTTTCCGACTTCCTCTTTGGGTAGATACTTGACGGTTTTGATTTCATTCTCTAACTTATACTCGTGTATTCGTTTAAGTATTTCGTTTTGATAAGCATCAGATGGGGTTAGTTCTCCAATAATTAGCAGTTTAAAGAATAAACGATGCTCTTTGTTTAGAGTATGCATTGTTTCAATAGTTGTGACTAATTCCTTGTTTGAATTTACAAAACCGAAATATGAAGCTATTAAACCGTTGTAGTTGCCAAATAACTGGCTTCTAAGTCTTAATAGGTCTCCTTCTGCGGCATTTGACTTCGGTATGTTTGAACCAATATAAATAACCTCGGTTTTTTCTCGAGATGTTATTAGTCGAAGACGTTCTAAATCGATCTTAAAAGTGTCTTCTACAACGATCACTTTATGTGAGGCTTTAACGCTCGGCCAACGTCGTATCCTTGACATCAGAGGTCTCTGGCTATACTCGTGAAGTGTATATACAACCTTATATCCTTTTATCCTTAATAAAATGGGTAAAAGATTGATTTCAATAAAACCTTTGTAGCTAATTGTCGGATATTGTATATGAACAATATCGCAATTGATCTCTTTTAAAACCCGGAGAACAGTGATGAAAAATGAAATTCCATACCAGTGCTTTATTACATTGTGTAGAACATAACCTTTATTATTCTCACCATATTTGATATCTGTAATTACATCTATTTTGATACCTGCATTGATGAGATTTGAAATCAGCACATCTGTGTAGTCTCCGACACCGCATTTCGCGGGCGGGACAGCTCCTGTTATTATCGCTACCTTCATTGATTAATATTTTCTGAAGCATAGTTTAATTCCATCGTATAGACCTTTATAGCCTGATTTCAGCGTGTTTTTATTCGCTGAAAAAGGCAACTTTACTGTTAAAAACACAAACATCCTCACTATCATGTAATATAAATATGTTTTTGATCGGAATTTACTGTTGAATAAAAGTATATTTCGAGTATGATAGTAAATGGAAAATGGACTTTTGTATCCTGTTGATACGCTTTCTTTGTGATATAATTTAGAATTTGGGAAATAATGCAAAGGTATTTTAGCTTTGTATGCTCGATACATAAAATCGGTATCATCAAAATATACAAAGTATTCCTCATCCATTATTCCAATCTTATTGAATACCTCTTTAGCTATAACTATAAAACAAGTTGGAGAATAGGCAACAATTTTTTGTGTATCACATTGCCCCAAATCTTCTTCTCTTACGTGATAATGGCGTGTCATTCCTGAACGTTTGGTAAACTCACCTCCCGCACACCATATTTTATTGCTCCCATAATAGTATATTTTTGGAACCGCTAATAGTGCATTTTCCTTAACAACTGAAAGCATTAGGTTCGAAATCGTATCGTCTTCGAGACGAATGTCGTTATTGGACAAAAGGATGTAATCACAGTCATCTTTTAAAGCTGCTTTTATGCCGATATTATTTCCTTTAGCAACCCCGTAATTATAGTCGTTTTCTATAATCACGGTTTTAAATGTTGTCTTTTGTGAAAGATCTTTACTTAAATTCAGGGAATTATCCGGAGATTTATTGTCAACTACGTACAATATAAAGTCTCTGTAGAGTTGCCTCTCTAGCGTCTCAAAGAATTCATCTAAAACAGACTGACTGTTGTATAAAACAGTAACAATTCCAATTTTTTTACTCATTTGTAAAGTCCTTTCTTTTTCATTTCTTCAATCGAGTCCTCATATTTATCCGCTGGAATTGTTTGCTCGGTTACCCACTCCGTAAATGCCGCGATTCCTCTTTCAAAGCTCCACTTGGGAGCGAAGCCGAGTTCTCTTTGTGCCTTGGAAATGTCTGCAAAATTATGGCGAATGTCTCCTAATCTATAATTTCCAGATATAGTCATTGGGACACTAATACCGTAATTCTTACTCAGGGTTTGAGCTACGGTAATTACATCCGTTGAAACACCGGTGCCGACGTTGTAAACCTGACCGTTGGCTTCATCTTTTTCCAATCCAAGCATAGTGGCGTCAGCTACATCTTCAATATATACAAAATCACGGGTTTCTTTGCCATCTTCAAAAATGTTTATCGGATTACCGTTTTTAATACGGGTAGAAAATATGGAAAGAATTCCTGTGTATGGATTTGATAATGATTGTCCGGGTCCATATACATTCTGGTATCTGTAGCCAACAGCAGCTATTCCAAGGGATTTGCAGACAGTTAATACCATTTGTTCCTGATTTTGTTTAGTTATGCCATATACAGAAGTTGGATGAATTTTGCTATCTTCAGTTGTCGGTAATAATTCAACTGTTTGATGACATGATGGACATTTACAGGCGAAGTCTCCTTGTGCCATTTCTTTGTCAAGTCTTTCTGTCGGATATACAATGCCGTGTTTAGGGCAATTGTACTTGCCTTCACCGTAAATTGCACGGGATGAAGCTACAATGACTTTTTTTACATTATGAGTTGTATTGGCCAATAAATCCAATAAGATAGCGGTTCCTCCGATATTTATATCTACATAACGTTGTATTTCGTACATTGATTGTCCTGTTCCTGTCTCTGCGGCTAAGTGTATAACTGCGTCCTGGTTTTCCAGGGCGGACTGCCAGTCAGTTCTTGATGTTACAGTTCCCTTGATAAAATTCACTTTCCCCTTTATTGTTAAATATAATGGTGAATCAATTTCGGGGTTTTCTCCGTGTATCTGTGGTGATAGACTATCCAGAATTGTAACGTTATAACCTTTAGCAATAAGTTTTAGTGCTATATTTGAGCCAATAAATCCGGCTCCACCAGTGATTAATACATTTTTCATACTTCTAAAAAATTTCCTTGTGAGTCTGTCTTTTTCCAACTATTTGTTTCAAAGCTATATCGTTTAATTATTCTTGCTGGAATGCCAGCTAGAACACAATATGCAGGGTATATTTTTCCTAATACGACGCTATTCGCAGCAATTATTGTATGTTTCCCTATTTGAGCATTTGGTAAAATGACAGAATTGTTATATATTTTACAGTCTTCGCCTATAAAAACAAATCCAACGTTTAATTCCTGTTTTTCAGGAGGTGTGTTGATGTCTATATATGGGTGGTCAATGTCAGTAATTGTCACGTTGGCTGCAATTGCAGTGTTTTTTGATATGGTTATTTTATTTGCACAGGTTATATGTGAGTTTTGTTCAATCGTAACATTGTCTTCTATTAAAATGTCAGGTGAATAAGTTTTTGTTAAATAAACTGAGACTCCTTCAATTCGCGCTCCATTTCTTACAGATACTTTGTTCTTGATTCTTATAAAAGAAGGGGTAATTAGGAGAGGGCTCATAATCCTTGTTTTGTATCCAATTTCTCGAAATCGAATTTTGTAAATGGGGTAAATGGTTGCAAAATAAAAGATGCTATCTATTTTGCGATGTATGAAATCTATCAGGTGATTTATTTTATCTTTCATTTGTACTGAGATAATGACATGAATTTTTTTATGTCAATTAAGTAATCAACGTTTTCTTCTATCCATAAATGATCTTTATTCCACCATTCAAATTTAAGTAGAAATTCAATCTCTTTAGGCTCAAATCGATTTCTAATAAATTTAGCAGGCGTACCTCCCACGATAGAATAAGGTTCAATATCTTTTGTTACTACTGAATTTGCTGCTATAATTGCACCATCTCCAATTTTAACGCCATCAGCAATTATTACATTTGCAGCTATCCATACATCATTTCCAATCATAACTTTACGATATGGTTTATGATGGTCTGTTTTTGAGAAATTTTTTAAACAATAATGAGGCCTAGAATAAATTGCAGGATGCGTACTAACAATAGTTTTTGTTGGATGTTTACCAGGTGCTGTTCTGACGTTGGGGCCGATTGAGCAAAACTTTCCTATTACACTTTCTAAAATTACACAATTGTCTGATACATAGGAAAAGTCTCCAATTGTTGAATTCTCAATAATTACATTTTTAGTTGTCCAATTATATTCTCCAAACTTTACATTCGAAAGTTTGGTTTTGTATCCAATTCTTAGATGTTTGTATTTCTTCTGATATCTCACTTTAGTAAATAACCATTTAAAATACTCCCAAATAGGATTCTGTAAATAGCTTCTGTCAAATGGCATTTTTCTTAGATTTAAATACAGGTATTGCGTTAACAATATTTTGAGGTAGGCGATTCAGTATATAACTATAGAAAAAAACTAAAGTGTATATGAACAAGGTAAGGCAGACTAAACCTATTTGGATTTGAAGTGTAAACAGTTGCCCGTTGATGAAATGTTTTGCAGTGAATATTATACACGACATTAAGGTGAATAGTTTTATATTTGTTCCAGATATTATGTAATTCAGACTTGTGTTTTTACTCTTATGAAAATTGATTGTTAAATATACTGTGCCAAATAAGATGGAAAGGAAACCCGCAATTACAATTCCGTATCCGTTATAAAATAAACCGAAACTAATGCCGAGTACTAGGTTGATTGCAGCAATCCAGAATTGTGATTTAATCAATATGTTCAGATTGCCGTCTGCTAGTACAGAGAAATATGCTGGACTACATAACAAGTTGATAAAGATGCTAAACGAGAGTATTGTTACAATATTGCTGAATGCTTTTTCATCGTGTCCAATCCAGATAATAGAGAATACATTACTACCTAAATAGACAGAGCCTATAATAAATAGAGCAATCATAAAAACAGAATAGAAGGTCTTTTTGTAAAAAGCTAACCAATGATCATGATTTTCTTTCCCTTTGTTTATTAAAACAGGGATCAGACTTTGATTTGCATTAACTATGACTCCCCTGACTTGCATAATTAAGCGGTTTGCCATTTCGTAATATCCGGTAAATGCAAGTCCACCGAACTTAGCTAATAGAGCTTTTGTTACAGGTTCATTAAACATACTGAATAGCGATATGACCTGAAACTTCATGCCATAAGAGAAGATCTCTTTGAATATCGGTTTGTTCCAGTTCCATTTAAATGGATTGTATTTAATTGTCCGTATAACAAGTAATAAACAGCCAATCAAGCTGAAAATTGATTGTGCTACCTGGGCCATTGCAACACCTTTTAGTCCAAATCGAGGTGTTAATAAAATTGTTGTTCCAAGAAGGAATAATGCTGAAGCTGAAAAAACCAAACTGCGTATATAGTTTTTTTGAAGCCCATCTAAAACAGAAGAGAAAACACCTGCAACAGCATTGGTTATCAGGCAAATTAGAGAATATGGTAAAATAGATAATGCAATATTTATGTGTTTTTCATTTATTGCCAATTTTAATATAAACCCAGCAAAAGGGTAGATAACCGCTGAAAGAAAGGTAAACAACCCCAGTAAAAAAAGCCCAGATGTAAACACGAGTTTTTTGATCTTTTCAACATCGTTTTCCGTGCTATATAGCGCTACATATCGAACTACAGAGCTTGATATGCCGAAGTTTGCAAGGTTGGCTAATGATGAAGTTGCCAGTACTACAGACCATACGCCAAGCAATTCTATATTTAGTTGAGTTAATAAGTACTTGTATAAAAAAAAGTACACAAGCCCAATTATAATAACCTGACTTGCTGAGCTTATAACATTTAGTTTTACTTTATGATTTTTCAAGTTTGAATTCTTTTGAATTTGTTTTTATTGTACTATAAAGTAGTTGAGAGGTTTGTATTGACGTCCGGTTAGATTGGATATATAAGTGCAGAGCTACTTATTTCCATAATACCCATTCTTACCTTTTCCATATCCATAAGGGTTTGATTTCAGGTTGCAACCTTTCAGGGCAATATACATATTCTTCAGCTTCTTATTCTTTGCAATGTCATTGATTATCTTGATGTTATTCTTGTGTGAATAATTTAGTCGGAATATATAAAGTGTAGCATCTGCAATACGATCAAGCAGGAAGGTGTCAGAAACCAGGCCAACAGGAGCTGTATCTACTACAATATAATCAAAATCTTTACGCAAAATGGCAAACAGGTCATCCAACGACTCTCTGAGCAGCAATTCATTGGGATTGGGAGGTACGGTTCCTGCCGGGAGAATGAATAGATTTTCATGCAAATGGGTTTTTTTGACCAACTTCTCCAGGTTGGTATGATGCCCGGATAGATAGGATGTAATTCCATGTTCGTCTGTCATATTGATATAGCTCGCAAGAGACGGTTTTCGTATATCCAATCCTACCATAATCACCTTTTTACCGGTCAGGGCCAGGGTCATCGCCATATTGATAGAGAAGGTAGATTTGCCTTCTCCCGGTTCGGTAGAGGTAATATTAATGACCTTCTTGTGTTTATCGTTAAGGATAAACTGAAGATTAGTACGCATTAGTCGGTACATTTCGGCAATGGGTTCACGATTACCTGGTCGAACGACAATGGTATCATTGCCATTGTAATCGGGTAGTTCTCCAAGTATCGTAACATCGGTCATGCGTTCCAGCTGTGATTTCTCAGAGAGTCGTACATTGAGGATCTCTTTCGGGATAATGACAAAAACCGGGAGTATCAACCCTGCAATCAATGCAATTACAAGGAAAAATGAAGCACCTTTGGAGGCGGGTTTGTCATCCGGAATGGGCGACTCAATAATTCGTGCTGCCGGTACAGAAATCGCGAGAGTTAAACTGTTCTCTTCCCGTTTTTGCAACAGGTAGGTATAGAGGGCGGCCTTAATTTCCTGCTGTCGTTTGATTTCCAGGAATTCACGTTCCTGACGAGGGACAGATTTTATACGTGAAGAGACCGTTGAACCCTGTTGTTCCAGATTTTGCTTTGCTATCAATAGTCCTTTGCGCGAACTTTCGATGCTGGCGAAAATAGCAGTACGCATGGAGCGGATTTGTCTGTCAAGATCCACGATTACCGGGTTGTCAGCTGCTGTGGTACGTATCAAGCGTTCCCGTTGGAAGAGTATTTTGTTGTACTCATTGAGGACATTCAACAGAGCCTCGTCTTTGAGCCCGATATTGGGGACAATTCCAAATTTGTTTTCTTCTTTTCGGATGTATTGATCCACAAATTGCACCAGATTGAGTTGTGTCTCGTTGTCTAAGCGTAGTTTGTCGTAGTCTCCCGTTTGCTCAATATAGAGCTTTGACTCTTGCTGGATATCGGTTAGCTTATTCGCCTGTTTGTAGTTTTCTACCTGCTTTTCAACATCGGTGAGTTCACCGGTAATCAGTCCCAGGCGCTCGTTGATGAACTTAATGGAATTGTAGGCGGTTTTGTTTTTTTCTTCAATGGAGGCTTCATTATAGAAGTGGATCAGTGAGGCAATAATGTCTTGTCCTTTCCTTATATCTTTTGTCGTGGCAGAAAGCGTAATAACATTGGCTTTCTTGTTTTTAAGCTCTACGGACAGGCTGTTTTGTAATGCGGAGGCAGCTGTAAACGGACTTAGTAATGTTACTTTATAGTTGCCTTCTGACAGTTGTTTGCTGGCTGTAAGGCGGATTATACCCATAGGGGTGGATATTGCGGCAGGCAGGGATGTAAATGTTTTTTCAAACTTTACAGAACTAAAGGTTCCCTTTTTCATCTGCCCTTCTACTGATATTTTCCCGTTGTTACATTTTATATTCATAATAACCGGAGCCGCCAGTGTGTCCTGATTTTCGGGGAGCATAGATACGCAAATAGGACTATTTTGATAAAGTTCGAGCTCTTTCAGCCCTTTATTCCTGAAATATGTAGTATGCAACTTCAGTTGGTTTACCACCTTTGTGAGTAATAACTTGCTGTTGATTACCTCAATCTCATCAAGTACATTGTCTTTCATTCCCAATAGGCTGGAGTTGTCAAGTACATCCATCTGGTTTTGCATAGGATTAGAGTCTTCTTTACTTTTAATCAGGATGGAGGCATAGACATTAAAGGTTGGAGTCTGTTTCATAGCATAGAAAACACCTGCCGCCAGGCAAATCAACACAGAAACAGCAAACCATTTCCAATATCTGCCAATGTGGTGTATGATATCGTGGATGCTTAAATTGCTATCTTCTTCTTGCTCTTTTATTTCTCTTGGGTAATGTAATTCCATCTTTGTTTAAGTAGTGTGTCGTGAGTCTTGGATCATCAGTCGAAAGAGGATGTTTCTTTGCTGACACTTACTCTCTTTGTCATGATGTTTCTTGTGCAATATTATTTAACTAATACGGTAACCAGCAAGCTGGTCAGTGAAATCAAAGTACCCACAATCGAGATAGTCAATGTCTCGGCTGATCCGATATCCGCTCCACGAGCCCTTGATTTATTGGGTTGGATGTATATAATGTCATTCTGGTGTAAGAAAAAGTAAGGGGACAATACCAGATTCTTATCGGTCAGGTCAAGTCGGATAATTTCTTTTTCACCGGAGAGGTTTTCACGCATCAGCAATACGTTGTCTCGACGTCCGTATATGGTCATATCCCCACCCAATGCCAATGCCTCCAGTATATTGATTTTTTCGTTAGCAACACCATAGGTCCCAGGTCTGGATATTTCCCCTAATAAGGATACCTTATAATTAGTGAATCGTACGGTAATAATCGGTTCTTCCTTAATGTATTTGGGGTAGATTTTTGATTTGATCAGGTCTTGTACCTCTTGTTTGCTCATGCCTCCAATATTTAAGCGCCCCAAAATAGGGAAGTCTATATTTCCTTCCTGGTCCACCAGGTAGGTTTGCATACCCATTGTTTGGTTGATTCCACCGGCACTGTTTTCTAACCGGGATGTAGGAATTAATGGTAAATTAAATGGTATCGCGGCTTCAGGAGTGGTGGAGTTCACTGTTATAGATAACAGGTCGCTGGGCATAATTTTTTGGATGTATTGCTTATTGAGTTTATTCAACTCTTCTTTGGGTATAGATTCAGCTCCCTGGAGATAGGGGACTTTCTTATAGGATGTACAGGATGTAAATAATAAAATAAAGAGTGTAAGTGATAACAACGATATCTTGTTCATAAACTTTATATTTGATACAAATCAAACAGAATTTCAGTTTAAACTCTGTCTGGGTTAACGTGATTTTTAGTCAAATCCGGTGTAAAGATAAAGATATTTTAGCGGAACAATGTGGATAATCTGGCTAAATAACTCTCCTTTTTGTTTATTCTGGTCTGAAGTGCTTGTATTTGAATGAGATATGTTTTAAAGGTATTATAAACGCATCCATTATTCAACGATAAATAGTGGTTTTTATTTTATCCGGGAGGTCACTGACCGGCAGATATAAGGTCAGTGTGTTGAAAGCAACTTCTCAAACCCTTTCGTATATTTCACCTGCATATTCCCGTTTTTGTCGGCATAGATAAAATAGCCTATTAATTGGGGGCGTTTTCTGATCAGTTCGAGGCTTTCTTCCAGTCCGATCACCATGCAAGCGGTAGAGTAGGCGTCAGCTTCGATGCAGGTGGGGGCAACGATGGTAGCGCTAAGCAGGTTGTGCTGGACGGGATACCCGGTTTTCGGGTCAATGGTATGCGCATATTTCTTTCCGTCTTTGTAATAGAAATTACGATAGTTGCCGCTGGTGGAGATTGCTCCCCGGGTCATCTGTACTTTTGCTTCGAGGTCAATCGTTGTTGGAGCCTGATTGTCGATGGGTTTGTCTATGCCAATGGACCAGGCTTTGCCTTCCGCATTTACCCCTTTGAGCATCACTTCACCGCCAATTTCCACCATGTAGTTGCTGACACCCTTTTGCTCCAGAAGAGCTGCGATGACATCGCTGGCATAACCGTCAGAGAGGGAGGCCAGATCCAGCGTGATGCGGGGATCGTCTTTCTCAATCCTGTTGTTCGCCAATCGGACTTTCTTGTATCCAATCAATTTCTTCAGACTGTCTATTTTTTGCTGTGTGACTACCTGGTTCTTTTTAAACCCAAATCCCCAGAGGTTGACCAGAGGGGCTACGGTGGGGTCGTAAGCACCGTCGGTGGCTTCGGCTACAACCATGGCTTCCTTGTACGCGGTCAGAAAGAACTTATCGGGGACGACATCCGGATCGTTATTGTTTATCCGGGAAATGATAGAGTTGGGTTTATAGGACGAGAGCGAATTGTTGAATATCTGTAGCGTAGAATCTATTTCGCGCTTCACATCTTTCCCGTATTGGTATTTGATGTGATAGGTTGTTCCAAATATGGGGCCTTCGTTAAACTGATAAGGAACAGGTGCAGTGGTTTGTTTTCTGTTAAGAAGAAAAACCACTATCAAAATGGCCAGCAAAGTGGTGATGATAATTGCTTTTTTATTCATTTCGTTTCAGTTCAAAGGGTTGCAGGTTCATCCTGATGGTCAGGGCACGAAAATAGTCAAAATATTTGTCGCAGAGATTGCCTTAAGAGTTAAAGGGTGATATAATAACACAACTCAATTTAAGCCATGAGTCGGGGGCTGTGAAGTTATAGAAAAGGTGTTTAACTCAAGATTCAAAGGTACAGAGCACAGTGATCTGTACCTTTGAGTATCCGGATATTCACCTAACCCATTTTTCGAATTACATATTACGGTGTGCTGCACCTAATGCTGAGTGGCATTGTCCATATGTCTACAAACCCTCGGTTCTATTTGGGGTTCTGTAATGTTTCGGGTGGAAATAAGAAATATACCAGAAATAAATTTTCTGAGCAGGCAAAATTCCTTCAATTTTCGTCCTTCCCTCACCCCCTCAGTCCCTCATTCCCTCATTCCCTCATTCCCTTTATGAGGTATCCAGACCGATGCTAATACCGCAATCACTAACGTAGAGATGATCACCACAAAAGAAAACCACTGTCGCTTTTCAATCCATTGAGCAACGAGTGTGAAATCAAATAGCAGCATTTTTACCCCGATAAAAGACAGGATAAAGAATACTGCTGTTTTTATATAGCGAAATTTGGTGATAATGCTTTTTATCATGAAAAAAAGGCAGGTAAGTCCCATAACGGCAAAGGCATTGGAAGAAATGGCCAGGAAATTATTCTGGCTTTGGGTAAGGATGTTGGCGGAACCTTCGCGAATAACCCCAATAATAGCCGGAATAGAATCGGTGGCAAACATGACATCGGTGCTGCCTATCACTAAGAGTGCCAGGAAGGGGTAGCCTAAGTGAAACTGCCCATCCTTCCGGGAGAAGAAATGTCGCGTGTGCACATCTACCGGGACGACTTTGGAAGCTATCCGGCAGACGATGTTGTGAGCAGGGTCTTTGGGTGTATTGTCTTCCTTTTCATAAAGCATCTTCACGGCGGTATAAATCAGGATTCCTCCGAAAATATAGAACATCCAGTGGAAGCGGTTTACAAGCTCCATGCCTACCACGATAAACAGTATTCGCAGCGCGATAGAGATAAGGATGCCTAGCTTGAGTAGCTTGACCTGGCGGTCTTCAGCTACGTGCATTGAGGAGAAGATAAGGATAAAGACAAACAGATTGTCCACCGATAGTGAATATTCGGTGATGTATCCGGAGATAAATTTCAGGCTCATGAGCTGGGCGGTGGGGTAGGTGCTGCCCGGGTTTTGCGGATAGAAAAAGTAGATTGACGCGCAATAGAGCAGGGCAGAGCTAATCCAGAACAGAGTCCATCCCACCGCCTTTTTGAATGTGATATGAAAATGCTTTTTACCGGTTATGCGGAAATCGATGGTGAAACCGAGGATAAAAATCAACCAGAAAGAGAGGGTGAATATGAGCTCTGAGTTCATGGCGTAAGGTGTTGGGAGGATCTTGTTTCAGGGTTAAAACAAACGGGGTGGGGGATGGTTTGATTGGGGAGTCTGTCAAGTCTATTTGCCCCGATGCAAATTCAAGCTCCCCCAAAGTCAATTAAAGGCGCCCCAATGTAAAATAAATCAACTCCGGAGCAAATTATAGCAGCACCAACGCAAAATAAAGAAACCTCGGGGTAACATAAAGCGGCTCAGACGCAAATTATAGAGACCGCGAAGCAAAATAAAGTAGTTCTGATGCGAATTAAAGCTTCACCGAAGCAAAATATATAGATGATGGTGAGATTTACAGGGGTGAAAAGACAAAATAGAGGCCATTAAAGAGCAAATCAAGAGGCTCTGTAATATCAACAATTGGGTATATATCAGCAAATGGACCAACATGAGGTCCATTTGTTGATATTCTAATAAATATGTAGCTTCCAGATTGTGTTTCAGCCTTTTTTCTCTTCAATCTTATTTTTGACAATAGAGGCAATGATAGAAATGAAAATGGTTGTAACAATTACAGCGAAAGAGATCCAGTGGTTTTCTTCGAATATCGCTTTGAAGAATGCGGCATCGGCAACCAACATTTTGAATCCGATAAAGGCCAGGATGACAGCTACCCCCACCTTTAGATAGTGGAATGAATTCATCACACTCTTTAGTGCAAAATATAGGGAGGCCAATCCCATCACGGCAAACATATTGGAAGAAATCGCAATAAAGTTTTCCTGACTGCTGGTCAATATCCCCTGGGCGCCTTCGCGGATAATACCGATGATGGCAGGGATGGAGTCGACTGCAAACAATACGTCGGAGGATGCAATCACGAGCAGTGCCAGAAACAGGTAACTCACGGTGATTTTGCCCTCTTTGAAGAGAATCAGTTTGTCGGAATGAGCATCTATCGGAAAGATCTTAGAGGCCCATTTGTACATCATATTCTTTTCTGGGTGAACCTCTTCCAGTTCCTCCTTTTTGACCAGCATCTTAATAGCGGTAAATACAAGGATACCTCCGAATACATAGAACAACCATTCAAACTGGTGTACCAGGCTCATACCGGCAAGGATAAAGATGATTCTCAGTATAATGGAAAGAAGGATTCCGAGTTTTAGTAGTTTGGCTTGTTTCTCTTCACGGATGCCCATGGAAGAGAAAATTACGATAAACACAAAGAGGTTGTCCACCGAAAGCGATTTTTCCATGAGGAACCCTGACAAGAATTTTAGTCCCATGGTGTGCGCTGTGGAAACGGTCGTTTCCGGATTTTGCGGATAATAAAGATAGATAAATGCATCGTAAGCAAAGGCAATCGCAATCCAGAAAAGTGTCCAGCCGATGGCTTTTTTTACACTCATCGTTCGGTCTTTGGTACCGGTAAATCGAAAATCAATAACAAATGCAATCAGGAAAATAATCCAGAATGCGTAAGTAAACACCTGATGTAAATCCATTTTTTTAATTCAAAGTTTATGTGGTCATTGGGAATTGTCTTACAAAGAAAAACGATTTTCCCGAAATAACATGGGGCAATAGGAGCGAGTCGGTAATAAAAACTGTTTTAGGACAGAAAAAAATCCCTGAAAACAGAATTTGTACAGTGAATATTATAGCGGTTCCAATATTTTGGTCTATATTTGCGACAAATTAAAAGAATATGTACGCAACAACATTTCATCACGGTCATCACCATTTCCAGCAGTAATACTCGGTGGGCTGTTTTGTCATGTATGTTTACAAACGATATTTATGCAAAGGCTTGCCGTTTCCGGTGAGCCTTTTTTATTATTTCCAATCACTCTCTATAACCCCTAAATCCCCTGAAGGGGACTTTGCAGCAGTGAAAATACCAGTTTTTCTGCGTTTAGAGAAGCAGTGGTGTGTGATAATCTTAATGTTTTGCACTCTCTTCAAGTCCCCTTCAGGGGATTTAGGGGTAGGAGAAATAATACCTCCGGGTAGTTGACAAATGATATAAACGAATAACAATAACTATACAAACAACAAAGCTATGTTACGAATCGCAGTGCAGGCTAAAGGCCGTCTTTACGAAGAAACTATGGAGTTGATGAAAGAAGCAGGCATCAAACTCTCGAATGCTAAACGTACCCTTCTGATTCCTTCAAAGAATTTCCCTATCGAAGTACTTTTCCTTCGTGATGACGATATTCCACAGTCAGTGGCATCGGGTGTTGCCGATGTAGGTATCGTGGGCGAAAACGAATTTGTGGAAAAAGAAGAAGATGCACAAATCGTAAAACGCCTCGGTTTCAGCAAATGCCGTATTTCCCTGGCTATTCCTAAAGATGTGGATTATCAGGGGGTAAACTGGTTCAATGGTAAAAAAATTGCAACCTCTTATCCGGTAATTCTGCAAAACTTCCTGAATGCAAACAATATCAAAGCGGATATTCATGTGATTACCGGTTCGGTGGAAATCGCTCCGGGTATCGGTTTGTCAGATGCAATTTTTGATATCGTTAGCTCCGGAAGCACATTGGTAAGCAATCACCTGAAAGAGGTGGAGATTGTAATGCAATCTGAAGCTGTTCTGATTGGCCACAACGCATTGTCAGAAGAGAAGAAAGAGATTCTGGATGAACTGATGTTCCGTTTCGACTCTGTACAGAAAGCAGAAGGCAAAAAATACATCCTGCTTAACGCTCCTAACGAAAACCTGAAAGAGATTATCAATACTCTTCCGGGAATGAAAAGCCCTACCATTATGCCATTGGCAGAAGAGGGTTGGAGCTCTGTTCATTCGGTAATCGACGACAAACAATTCTGGGATGTAATCAACAAGATTAAAGGTCTTGGAGCTCAGGGTATTTTGGTCGTGCCGATTGAGAAGATGATTCTTTAATTTGCAAATTTGAGGATTCGCAAATTAGCAAATGACTGAAGCTAATTTGCGAATTGAAATTCTTTGACTTATGGAAAATAAAGGGAATGTGATTCTTAATTTGAGCCTTGATTTTGCATTGGATATTATCCAATATGCTGAGCTTTTGGAAGAAAATGGAAGTTCGTCATTGCTAAACAGGTATTAAAGAGTGGAACATCTATCGGAGCCAATGTCAGAGAAGCTCAAAATGCAGAAAGCAAAATTGATTTTATTCATAAAATGAAGATAGCAGCGAAAGAAGCCGATGAGACGGATTTCTGGTTGGTGTTATGCAACCGTTCTAAACAATATCCGGATTGTATTGAGCTTCAAGAGAAAAATGCAGTTATAATTCGGATACTGAATAAAATCATTGGTTCATCAAAATCGAATAATAAATAATGCGATTCAGCAATTAGGGGTGTATTCATTTGCTAATTTGCTAATTTGCTAATTTGCTAATTATGAAAATCGTCAAATATCCAACCCAAAGCGAATGGGCAGCATTACTTGCCCGTCCGGCAATGGACACGACATCGTTATTTGGTACCGTTCAAGGGGTACTTAACGATATTCGTTCACGCGGAGATGAAGCCGTGAAGGAGTACGAGCTGAAGTTCGATAAGGTAGAACTGACCTCTTTGCAGGTTACAGCCGATGAAATAGCAGAAGCGGAAACGATGGTTTCTTCTGAGCTCAAATCGGCTATCCTGACTGCGATGAAGAATATCGAGACTTTCCATGCTTCACAACGTTTTGAAGGCAAGCTGGTGGTGACCATGAACGGTGTAACCTGTTGGCAGAAAGCTGTGGCTATTGAGAAAGTCGGTCTCTATGTACCGGGCGGTACAGCTCCGCTATTCTCTACGGTGCTCATGCTGGCAGTCCCGGCACGCATCGCGGGCTGTAGCGAGATTGTACTTTGTACGCCTCCTAACCGCGAAGGAAAGATTCACCCGGCGATTCTGTTTGCTGCGAAATCAGCAGGAGTGAGCAAGGTCTTTAAAATCGGTGGTATCCAGGCTATCGGTTCAATGGCTTACGGCACGGAAAGTGTGCCTAAAACTTATAAGATATTTGGTCCGGGTAATCAATATGTGACAGCAGCTAAGCAATTGGTCAGCCTCAAAGATGTGGCGATTGACATGCCTGCCGGTCCTTCAGAAGTACAGGTGATTGCCGATGCTACTGCAAATCCGGCATTTGTAGCGTCTGATTTCTTGTCTCAGGCTGAGCACGGAGCTGACAGCCAGTCTATTCTGGTGACTTGCGACGAATCAGTAGTTGAACCGGTGTTGGCAGAGATTGAAGCTCAGTTGTCCGTTCTTCCCCGTCGTGAACTGGCTGAAAAGTCATTGAACCATAGCAAAATTATCGTGGTAAAAGATTGGGATGAGGTAGTGCGTCTGACAAACCAATACGCACCGGAGCACCTGATTATCGAAACCGAAAACTACCGTGAGCTTTCAGGGCAAATCATCAATGCCGGTTCGGTATTTATGGGGCATTACACGCCTGAAAGTGCAGGTGATTATGCGTCAGGAACCAATCATACCTTGCCTACAAACGGTTATGCTACAGCCTATAGCGGTGTGAATCTGGATAGTTTTATCAAGAAAATTACATTCCAGGAGATTACAGCCGAAGGGTTGAAGCAGCTCGGGCCTGTTATCGAAACGATGGCTGCTGCCGAGTTGCTGGATGCGCATAAGAATGCGGTAACGGTTCGCTTGAAAACGCTATAATCAGAGTGAGAATAATTTTGTAGAAATATAAATTTAGAGAGTTAGATGTTTGTTGAGTTTGTAGTTCTCCTATAACTCCTTCTAACTCCCTCTAACTCCTAAAAGAAATGAATTTACAAGAACTTGTTCGTCCAAACATCTGGAGTCTGAAGCCTTACTCATCAGCGCGTGATGAATTTAAAGGAGAGGCTTCTGTTTACCTCGATGCGAACGAAAATCCCTATAACGCGCCCTATAACCGCTACCCGGATCCTTTGCAATGGGTGGTAAAAGAGCAAATTGAAAAGGTGAAAGGTGTGTCACGCGAGAATATCCTGTTGGGTAATGGCAGCGATGAGCCGATTGATTTGGTCTTCCGTGCATTCTGCGAGCCCGGAGTGGAAAACGTGGTCGCTATTGATCCGACTTACGGCATGTATCAGGTTTGCGCCGATATCAATAATATCGAATACCGGAAAGTCCGCCTGACCGAAGACTTCCAACTCGATGTGGATGCTTTGATGAAAGCTGTGGATGCCAAAACCAAAATAATTTTCCTTTGTTCTCCCAACAATCCGACCGGAAATGCTTTTCCAAAAGAAGAAATCATCCGTGTTTTGAACGGATTCGGCGGTATCGTTATCGTGGATGAAGCCTACATCGATTTCTCAGATAAAGGTACTTTCCTTTCTGATCTGGATAATTTCCCGAACCTGATTGTGTTGCAGACATTCTCTAAAGCATGGGGAAGTGCAGCTATCCGTCTGGGAATGGCATTTGCCAGCAAAGAAATCATCTCGGTACTCAATAAGATTAAATATCCTTACAACGTCAATCAACTGACTCAGGAGCAGGCGCTGAAAGTATTGGCTAATGCTGATCAGGTGAAGGACTGGGTGAATGTTTTGCTCAACGAGCGTCAGAATCTGGTGGAACAGTTGAATCAGTTACCTTACGTGCAGAAGATTTATCCAACAGATGCCAACTTCGTTTTGGTGAAAGTAGGAGATGCCAACGGTATTTACAATAAGTTGGTAGAGCAGGGAATCATCGTGCGCAACCGTCATTCGGTAACGCTTTGTGAAGGCTGTCTGCGTATCACGGTAGGAACTCCGGAGGAGAACAAGACTCTGCTGGATGCGATGAAAGCTATTTAACCGTACCTGGTTAAGAACTTAAAGAAAATATCAGTGTCAATCTGTTGCAACTGAGTTGTCAGTATGCACATATTACTTTGAATGATGAAAAAGAAAGCATTATTTATCGATCGTGACGGAACATTAGTGGTAGAACCACCCGTTGATTATCAACTCGATAGTCTGGAAAAACTGGAGTTCGTACCCAAGGTTTTCCGCAATCTCTATTTTATCCGCAAAAACCTCGATTTCGAATTGGTGATTGTGACCAATCAGGACGGTTTAGGTACGGAATCATTCCCCGAGCATACCTTCCATCCGCCTCATAATATGTTTTTGCAGGCGTTCGAAAACGAGGGGGTTACATTTGATGATGTTCTGATTGATAAATCTTTCCCACATGAAAATAAGCCGACCCGGAAGCCCGGTATTGGCATGTTTCCCAAATACCTGACCGATGAATATGATTTGTCTTCCTGCTATGTGATTGGAGACCGTGTCACAGATGTGATGCTGGCGCAAAATCTCGGATGTAAGGCTATCTTTATGCAGCCTGCTGAGGTGGCGGAGCCTTTGATTGCCGAAAATAATCTGGAGGAGTCTTGCGTATTGATTTCAACTGACTGGGATGAGATTACCGAATTCCTCTTTGCCGGTGAACGCCGGGCTAAAGTGCAGCGCGTTACCCACGAAACCAATATTCTGGTAGAAATCAATCTGGATGGAAAAGGTCGTTGCGATATCGAAACCGGACTTGGCTTTTTCGACCACATGCTGGAGCAGATTGGCAAACACTCCGGAATGGATTTGACTATCAAAGTAAAAGGAGACCTTCATGTGGATGAACATCACACCATCGAAGATACAGCGATTGCTCTGGGTGATGCCCTTTTTCAGGCTTTAGGCAATAAACGGGGCATTGAACGCTATGGTTACTGTCTGCCGATGGATGACTGTCTCTGTAGTGTAGCTCTTGATTTCGGCGGACGCCCTTGGCTGGTGTGGGATGCCGTGTTTAATCGCGAAAAAGTAGGGGATATGCCTACCGAAATGTTTCTGCATTTCTTCAAATCACTCAGTGATGCAGCCAAAATGAACCTGAACATCAAAGCAGAAGGTCAGAATGAGCATCATAAAATCGAAGGTATCTTCAAAGCATTGGCCAGAGCAATTAAAATGGCTGTAAGAAGGGATATCTTTAACTACGAATTGCCTTCCACCAAGGGGGTGTTGTAATTGTAATCTAAAATGACCTTGCTCAATTTGCAGCATAAATTGGGTTCAGACCTTAATTTATAGCTGTTTATTGATGTCGGTTTTGTATTTTTCTTATATTTGTAATCATTAAAATCACACGGACTATGAAAAAGCTGATATTTTATTCTTTTGTAGTACTTCTAGCTGTCGGTGCTACGTCTTGTAAAACCAAAAAGACTGCTTACAAAAATGCTTTTGACAGAGCGAAAGAGAAAGAGGTTGTAGCTCCTGAAGTTAACACCAATGCTGCAGAACAGGCTACTCAACCTAATGTAACTGTAACCCGCTCAACCAACGCACAGGTTGCTGTCCGCAAAGAAAAGATCACTCCGGTACTTGCTGCTGATGCATCAGGCTTACGCAAATTCAGCGTTGTGATTGGTAGCTTTGTGAATCAGACAAATGCAAATGTGCTGAAGGACAAAATGGAGAAAAACGGGTATAAAGTAATTATTGCTCAGAACGAAAAGCAGATGTTTCGCGTGATTGTATCCAGCTTTGATACAAAAGAGGCAGCTGCATCTGAAAGAGACAGCTTTAAAGCTAAATATGCTCCTGACTTCCAGGATATTTGGTTGCTCGAACGTCAGGAATAGAATTCTGAAGATATTCAGGGAAAACCGCTTCAACAGTTTGTTGAGGCGGTTTTTTTGAATATAATCGGGAAAAGACAAAGGTTATTAAACCGAAATTTATACTTTTGCCTTACCCTCAATGTTCATAATACAATTTCTAATATAAACTGAAAATGAAACAGAAAAAGTTCGTATTGACTGAAAATGAAATGCCAACACAATGGTACAACATTGTGGCTGATATGAAAAACAAACCACTTCCTCCGTTGAATCCTGCAACGAAAGAACCGTTGAATCCTGCTGACTTGGAGCCGATTTTTGCAAAAGGGCTGATTCAACAGGAAATTTCCCAGGAGAAATGGATTGAGATTCCTGAAGAAGTGCAAGACCTTTATAAAATATACCGCCCGACGCCGTTGGTACGTGCTTACGGCCTGGAAAAAGCACTGGATACGCCGGCAAAGATTTACTTTAAAAACGAAAGCGTAAGCCCGGTTGGCTCACATAAACTGAACTCTGCTATTCCTCAGGCTTATTACAATAAAATGGAGGGCATCAAACGCATTACCACTGAAACCGGAGCCGGTCAGTGGGGGACAGCGTTGAGCTTTGCCTGCAAATTGTTCGGAATTGATTTAAGTATCTTCATGGTTAAGGTGAGTTACGAGCAAAAACCTTACCGCAAATCAATGATGAACACCTGGGGAGCACAGGTTGTGGCTTCTCCAAGTACATTGACAGAGAGTGGCCGCAAAATCCTTGCCGAGAACCCGAATTCATCAGGCAGCCTGGGTATTGCTATTTCTGAGGCTGTTGAAATGGCGGCTAAAGACCCTGATACCCGTTATGCTTTAGGTAGCGTGCTTAACCACGTGATTCTTCACCAGACTATCATCGGCCTTGAAGCTGAAAAGCAGATGGAGATGGCGGGTGACTTCCCTGATGTGGTGATTGGTTGTTTCGGTGGCGGTTCCAACTTCTCAGGTATTGCTTTTCCATTCCTGCGTCATACGTTGGAAGAAGGTAAAAAACTCAAGGTTATTGCAGCAGAGCCTTCATCTTGTCCTAAACTGACACGCGGTGTATTCCAGTATGACTTTGGAGATACGGTAGGATTGACTCCGCTGTTGCCGATGTACACACTTGGACACAATTTCCAGCCTGCTGATATTCACGCTGGTGGGCTTCGTTATCACGGTGCAGGTTCTATTGTGAGCCAGTTGGTAAAAGATCACTTTGTGGTTGCTGAAGATGTTCCTCAGTTGGAAACCTTCGAGGCAGGAACGCTCTTTGCCCGGACAGAAGGTATTATTCCTGCGCCGGAATCGACTCACGCTATTGCTGTGGCTATTCGTGAGGCCTTGCGTGCGAAAGAGGAAGGTGTTGAGAAAACCATCTTGTTCAACCTTTCTGGTCATGGTCTGATTGATATGGCTTCATACGATCAGTATTTTGCAGGTAAGTTGCAGAACTACAGCGTTTCAGCCGAGACAATTGCCGATAATGTTTCCAAGCTGGAGCATTTGGCTGAGAAGTTCTGATAAATAACCAGAATCATAAAAAGGCACGAAAAATGAACAGTTTTTCGTGCCTTTTCTTTTTTTATCCCTTATCTTTGTTTGAATCACTAAACGTAGAATAATATGGATTTCCGATTAAAAGTGTTCCAGAGTGTAGCTCGTAATCAAAGCTTTTCCAGGGCGGCTAAAGAGATGTTGATCTCTCAACCTGCTGTAACCAAGCATATCCAGGAATTGGAGTCGCAATACAAGGTTCGTCTTTTCGAGCGCACGATCGGTACCCATATCCGTATTACTCCGGAGGGAGAATTGCTGCTTTCCCATGCTGACCGTATCGTGGAGGCTTTCCGTCAGCTTGATTATGAAATGAACTTGCTTACAGCCCGTTTTACCGGTGAATTACGCATCGGAGCAAGCTCTACCATTTCTCAGTATGTGTTACCTCCAGTATTGGCGGCTTTTCTGAAGAAATTTCCAGAACTTAAACTTACCGTGTTAAGTGGAAATACTGCGCAGATTGAAAAAGCCTTGCTCGATAAAAAAATCGACCTGGGGATCATTGAAGGTCAGAGTCGTAATCCTAATCTGCGATATAGCCTTTACATGAAAGATGTGTTGGTGGCTATTACTTCTGTAAAAAGTATCCTGGCTCAACATGACGAAGTTACGCTGGATGAATTAAGGCATCTGCCACTGGTGTTACGGGAACATGGTTCCGGTACGCTCGAGGTATTCGATGAGGAGTTGAAGAAGCATCACCTGAAGCTTTCGGATATGTCCGTCCTGATGCAACTTGGCAGTACGGAAAGTATCAAGCTTTTTCTTGAAAATTCGGATAGTATTGGAATAGTCTCCATCCGTTCGGTAAACAAGGATATCTTTAATGGTCGGTTTAAGGTGATTGAGATAAAGGATTTTGATATCTTTCGTACCTTTCAGTTCATTGAATTGCAAGGGAAGAGCGGGGGAGTGATTGAGGACTTTATACGCTTTGTCAGACGTCAGTCACTATAAACAACAATGCCCTTCGGAATTATCACCGGAGGGCATTTCTTATATCTTAATATTGGAAGCATTTTACTGTTTCAAATAGCGGCTGGACTTTATCTTTTTCCGACAGTTTCACATCTTTATTCGGAATCAACCAGTCAATATTTAGTGCAGGGTCGTTCCAAAGAACCCCGCCATCATATTCCGGACAATAGTAGTTGTCGCATTTATAGGCAAAAACAGCGGTTTCGCTCAATACGGCAAAACCGTGTGCAAATCCCTGTGGAACCCACAACTGACGATGATTTTCAGCAGACAAACGAACTGCGACGTGTTTACCGTAGGTCGGTGAACCGACTCTCATATCAACAGCCACATCGAGTACTTCTCCTTCAATACAACGTACCAGTTTGCTTTGTGTATGAGGTTGGCGCTGAAAGTGCAGTCCGCGGAGCACGCCGTAAGATGATTTGGATTGATTGTCCTGTATAAATTCGATTTTTCGTCCGACAGCTTTGTCAAAGACATCCTGTCGGAATGATTCGAAAAAGTAGCCTCGATGGTCACCAAATACCTTTGGCTCGAATATCAAAACCTCAGGTATTTCTGTTTGAATCACATTCATGTGGTATATAATTTAGTCTTTAGATTTTCCGAAGGGCAAAAGTATCTAAAAATCCCCTTTCGGGCAAACGGGATTTAATATTGAGCATAAAAAAACCTGAAACTTTTAAGTCTCAGGTTTCTTTGATTATTTATAAGGAATGGATTAACGAGCTTGTGCAGCTTGAGCTTGTGCAGCAGCAGCCTGAGCTGCTTGCATTTGAGCTGCTTGATCAGCCTGTGCAGATGCAGCATCACCTTTTTCGATAGCTACCAATTCAACTTCGAAAATCAAAGTAGAGAAAGGTTTGATAGCCTGGTTGCCGGTTTCGCCGTAAGCCAACTGGTAAGGAATGTACAATTTGAATTTAGAACCAACAGGCATCAGTTGGATACCTTCGCTCCAGCCTTTGATTACACCATTCAGAGGGAATGATACACCTTGTTCGTTTTTGTCAAATTCTTTACCGTCAATTGTAGTACCACGGTATTTAACTTTTACTTTGTCGTTAATTGTTGGTTTTGGTCCTTTACCCATAGCAACTACTTCGTACTGAAGACCGCTAGCGGTAGTAACAACACCTGCTTTTGCTTTGTTAGCAACAAGGAATTGCTCATTAGCAACTTTAGCTTTAGTATTTTCTACTTTTTTTGATTTCGGAACGTAGCTTCTCAGGTACATGTTAGCTGCTTCGTTGTTCATAGCAGTAGCGCTATCACCTTTCAATGCAGCGATGAAAGCTTTCAATACTAGGTCTTTGTTTACTTTCTGACCTTCAGTCATTTGTTTGAACTGGTTAGAGATGTTTGAAGCGTAAGAAAGACCAAGGATATAAGATTGCTCTGATTCACCCAAACCAGCTTTGAAACCAGCGATTACAGAGTCAACTTTGTTTTTACCACCAGGGATTTGAGCAGCATTTTCTTTGAACATGTTACCCAGATTGATACCCAAGGCGTAGCTCAAAGAGTCTGTCTCATTTTTCATTTTAGCAGACTTTTTGCTGCAAGAGGTGAAAGAAACAGCGATGATGAGCGCTGCTGCAATTAAAGAAATTGATTTTTTCATTTCTATTGATTTTTTGATTCGTAATTACTTGAGATACCTGTATTATTTCTTTTTAGATGCTGTCTTTGCTGCCGGAGCTTTTTTTACAGCCTTATCGTCAGCTTTTGCAGCCGGTTTTTCAACAGCCGGGCTAACTTTCAATAATTCTACTTCGAAGATCAAAGTTGAATAAGGAGGAATGCTTTGTCCTGCGCCTCTTTCTCCATAACCCAGGGTGTAAGGAATGAAGAATTTGTATTTAGAACCTACAGACATCAACTGAACACCTTCAGTCCATCCCGGAATAACCTGATTCAATGGGAAGGTTACTGGTTCGCCTCTGTCAACAGAGCTGTCGAATTTAGTTCCGTCAACTAAGGTACCTGTGTAGTGAACAGTTACAGAGTCAATTGCTTTAGGTTTTACACCTTCAGCTGCTTTGATTACCTGATACTGAAGACCACTAGCAGTAGTCATCACACCCGGCTTGGTTTTGTTGTCAGCAAGGAATTTTTCTCCTACAGCTTTTTTCTCATTTGCCTCTTTTTCCTGAGCTTTCATCATATAGTTTCTGAAATACTCATTAGCAGCCTGAGGGGTCATCATTGCTGAATCACCTTTAATAGCAGTTGTAAATGCTTTGAGGAACAAATCAAGATTGTATTTTCCTCCCGGGATTTTTTTCAGGTTACTACCCAAATCAGTACCGATATTTACACCTAAAGCATAACTCATAGAGTCCACATTGTTTTGGAAAACAGGAGCAGCCGGCGCAACTTTTACCGGTTGTTTCTTTTTTGCCTGAGAAGGCATTGCCAAAAATGAAAGGGCAGCCAGTACAATTAAATTACGTTTCATAGTTTGTTGTGTGTTCATTATTTAGATTTCTGTCAATTCTAACTGAATTAAACGATATCAATCAGTTCCACTTCAAAGATAAGGGTTGAGTTTGGAGCAATCATTTCACCGGCTCCACGTTGGCCATAAGCCAGTTGAGAAGGAATGTACAGCTTCCAGGTAGAACCTTTAGGCATCAGCTGAAGAGCTTCCACCCATCCCGGAATTACCTGATTAACACCAAACACAGCAGGCTCGCCACGGCTTACAGAGCTGTCGAATACACGACCGTCGATAAGAGTACCGTGGTAGTGACATTTCACACGATCTGTTGCTTTTGGTTTTTCACCATCTCCTTCTTTGATTATTTCATACTGAAGACCGCTAGGCAAGGTTACCACACCTTCGTTTTTAGCGTTTTCTGTCAAAAAGGCTTCACCGGCTTTTGTATTTGCCTCTAAAGCTTCATTTTGCAGCTTTTCAAAGTAAGTATTAATCACCTGTTTAGCCTCATCGTAAGAAATCTCCGGTTTTTCGTCGGCATACACAGCCTGAATAGCGCGGGTGAAGTCTTCAATATTTAAAGTTTTGATTCCTGTGTTCAGGAAGTTTTGGCCCATGCTTAGTCCAAGGGCGTAGCTGATTTTATCCATTGTCAGTATTAAAGTTTTCGGCTGCAAAAGTAAACTTTTTATTGATTCACACATTGAAAAACTCTATTTTTGTAGGGATAGCTTAGTAAAAAACGCTTAATCATAGAGTTATGAAAAAATTAGTGGTTTTATCCGGTGCCGGAATGAGTAAAGAAAGCGGTATTTCTACCTTTCGGGAAGCAGGTGGTTTGTGGGATCAATACCGTATTGAAGAGGTCGCTACTCCGGAAGCCTGGCAACGCAACCCGGGGCTTGTCTTAGACTTCTACAATCAGCGGAGGGTACAGTTGATAAATTCTGAACCCAATGACGGACATAGGGGTTTGGCAGGTTTGGAAAAATTCTTCGACGTTCGCATCATTACCCAGAACATTGATAATCTGCATGAGCGAGCCGGTAGCAGCCATGTGCTTCATTTGCATGGAGAATTGATGAAAGTGCGTTCAGAACGATACGAAGAGCTGATTTATGAATTGTCGCCGGAAAATGCGGAAGTTCATTTGGGCGATACTTGTGAAAAAGGGTACCAGTTGCGTCCGCATATTGTTTGGTTCGGAGAGGCTGTTCCCATGATTGAGCAGGCAGCAAAAATAGCGGAAGAAGCGGATATCTTCGTGATTATCGGTACTTCTATGAATGTATATCCGGCAGCCGGACTGATTCATTATGTTTCGAGAGATGTTCCGGTTTATCTGATTGACCCCAATGACGTCAGCGTTTCGGGAGGCTATAATGTAAAAGTGATTCGTCAGGGTGCATCAGAAGGCGTAAAAATTCTGTCGGAAGAGCTGATTGCTCTCAGTTAGTGGATTATTTTGCATTTGTAACATCGTGATAACAGCGAAAGGCCTATATTTGCAGCGAATTTTGTTTTTTAACTTAAAAGAATAAGGTTATGAAGAAAGTAATTGCAGTCTTGATTGTAGTCGTATTAGCAACATTAGGGGCAATGGCACAATCAAATTCAAATGCGCTTGGTTTACGCTTAGGTGGTGGTGATGGTTTCCTGACAGAGATCTCTTATCAACGTAGCTTGACGTCATCGACCCGTTTTGAGGGTGATTTAGGTTTTTTCAACAGCAGTGATAAAAACAGAGTGAGAATTACCGGCCTACATCAATGGATTTGGCCCATTCAGGGAAATCTTGGCTGGTATGCGGGATTGGGTGCTTGTGTAGGTCACCAATCCAATAACAGTGGAAGCAATGAACTTATCCTTGATGCGGTTGGAAACGTCGGACTGGAATACCAACTTGATGTGCCGATTCAAATCTCTCTGGATGTCCGTCCATCTTTTGGCTTTTCCAATTTTAGCGGAAGCAGCCTTGGCTTAGGCATCAGATACACCTTTTAATGGTAATAATGCATTATGAATATAGACCGGTTCGATTGGCTCGAACCGGTTTTTATTTTTCTAGTCATTAGTCGGGGGATTGCAGATAATCAGAACTAATACATCGTCCCCGATACATACACCCACTTCCCATTCTCCCGTTGGAAAAAAGAGCGCTCGTGAAGCTGTTGTAACTGTCCGTTTTCCATGAAAAGCGCTTTAAACTCCACATAACCTGTTTCGTCGGTTGCTTCTCCTGCTTGAGAATTCAGCACGTTCAATCCAATCCATCTGACTGATTTTGCCCATTTCTCGATACTTTTTCGCTCTTTATTTGGGCGGGTTGAGGAGTGGTGACTACGCATCAGGTAATTGACATTGGCCAGGGTAAAGGCGGTATAGCGCGAGCGCATAAGTTCCTGTGCAGTGATGGCGTCTGATTTTCCGTTGATGATGGGTTCGCAGCATAATGCATAGGGGCGACCTGAACCGCATGGGCAATTATTGGGCATGATAGGTTGATTATAAGTTATCTAAAGCTTTTTGTAGCGGACAATCTCTGTCAATATCTTTTCCTTCACGATATCCTGCAAGTAGATTCACCGATATCTGGGCTAATTGTCGTCTGATTGACCTCCGTTCACCTTTTATCCGCGCAATCTTCATGTCGTCGTAGAAAGTAGTTTGATGGCGCATCCAGGCAATGACTGCATGAGCGGCTCGTTCTTCAATCGGAATGAGTTGGGTGCGGGCAACTGTGCCGCTCCCGATAGGAATAGCATGAGCCGTCACCACTCTTGCTAATTTATGCTCCAGCTCTTTGTGATTGCTATGGAAATTAAGATAGCGTTCAATGGCCTGGCAGAATTCGGCATCATATTCCGCTTGTTTTTTTTCACGTCGTTCGGCTGTGTATATTTTCTTTTTCTTGTATTCTTCGGTGGAGCGCATGGCCTGAACCTCCTGTTGCGCCTGCAATATCGTATCCCCCGGAGCCCAGATACCTAACGAAATCGTTCGCCGGCCTTTCCTGACTTCTACTCTCCAATATTTACCCTTCGATGTTACTTTACGGGTGACTCCGGCATCACCGGCCGGTAGAAATGTCCAACCCTGAGGAGGAGAGAGTGGTGCACCATTTTCTCCGGTTAGTTTTCCTCCGTTGGCTGGTCTTACAATGCGAATACCTTTTTCTGTTTGTGGATCTTTCATTGATTTATCTGTTTGTAGCCCGTAATTTCAGGCTTTCAACGATTCAAAGTTACTCAATATCCTTTTTATGAAGGGGAGGTGTAGAGTAAAATAGATGTTTTTTGCTTTCAATATAATCTTACAGCAGTTAGGGGTTGCTTCTTGATGTGATTCAGGTTTTTGGAAATCAGAAGTTTACTTCAATGCTTTCTATAAGATGGCGTTTTTTTATTTCTATCCGCGATTAGCATATTAAAGAGTTTACTGTAATTGCTTATGACTCTAATTGCTTTCATTAGTGTTTAAAATATACCGTTCTTTAAGAGTTCCATACATATAGTAGTCAGAGGAATAGTTTTCATCAAAATAGAACAATTTGCTTTTTACCAGCAAAAAGAATTCGTGATTCATTGTAGATCGAGGAATATCTTGTCTTTTTATTCTGTATTGCGTTTCAATATTATTCAGAGCATCAATAATATTGTGGAATATGATCTTGTCAATGACTATTAGTTCTCCATTGCGTTTATATGATCCTGTCAAATGATATAGGTTTCCTTCCTTTACAAGCATAAAGTTTTCAAGATGATATGAGCAACCTGTGCTTCGATATGCAAATTCAATAGTATCAGCCTTCTCCATTTCTGTTTTTGTGATAAAACAGGCTGGCCTATATATCGTATTGTAATTGATGATAATTGTCGTATCTCCAGATAAGGCAAATGAAGTAGAGTATTCTTTTTGGAAGACTGTTTTGATATGGAATTTATATTTCCCCATATTTAGACTATCCCATTTAAACGATATGGTTCTGTTTATTCTATTTCGATTTATCTTTTCAGGATTAATCGTGTCATTTTCTGAAGTAAGATATATGTTATTGTAAAATCTCTTATTCATACAACTATCACACATAATAGTCAATGAATATCGCTTCTTGCTTAATGCTTTATCTGCTTTCTTTTGACAACTTGTCAAGCAGAAGATTGAAATTGCAATAAATTCGAGGATTTTAATCAGTTTCATACCAAGTCTTTAATCTTCATATTGATTTCCCTTTATTTCTTCTAAATTCCTCCCTCTATTTTTTGATAAGAGCCTTTTCGTAGTTTAATACTTTATCGATCTGTTTTGAATACCCCTCTATCGGTTGAGTCGATGGCTGATTATCTTTCTGGAACTTTTCAATAAGAGGTAATGTCGTTGTAATGATTAGTATTTGGTGTAAGTCATTTAAATATGATTCTTTTGCTTCAATTGATTTGAGTAAAGCGTTATGTCTGGATATTCTTGTGTTGTATCCGGATAAGCTTTTATTAATCAACGATTCTATCTTTTTTCTCAGAAGTGAATCCTGGATTAAATTGAGATGATTTTTTGCTGAATTGTAATACGATTGATTTGATCTATTATAGATGTTATATGCACTGGTCGAGTCACCCTTGGCGGTTGACAGCATCTCCAATTTAGTTTCAAGTTTCTTCAATTCTGGACTTTTTTCAACTTGCTCGTTATATAAGCTTGTTGCCATATCATCGTATCTACATTTGGAAACAATATCCAATGAGCTTTCTTTTTGTAAAGCTTTTGGCGTTTCTACATTCTCATGCTTTTTAATTCTGAGCTTGTTACATGATGTAATAGTAAATAGGAGTATAGCCGGGATTATGAAAAATCTTTTCATTTTGCTGTAATGGTTGTTTTAAATATGTATCCTCGATTCAATCAGAAGAACAGATATGTTCATTCAGATTACCTCTTGAATGTAAGATTAATTGCCAGACTTTTATTGTAATGAGGGATACATATTAAATATGATTTCGTCTCCGGGCAGAATCCGTTAAGAATATAGTAGTATTTCTTCTCGTTTTCTGAGTTGGGGTGACTGTTCAGATAATCTTCATAACTTCCTTCGGGGTATTTTGAGATAAAGTCATAGCACGGCTGGCTTACTTGTATTATCTCTTTTTTATAAAATAGGGGATTAGGGTCTCTGGGGAAGCTTTCTTCCAATTTGATAACCTGTCCTGTGCTATCAAAGCAACTATAATTACAGCCGTTTGGAAATCCGGAATTAGAATTTGATACAAGTATCAGCTTATTATTCACCGTCGCTTTAATAACGAACATGTAATTACCGATTTTAATTTGCTGATTTACTTTCGGATTTTGTATTCTTACTGAATCATAGGAATCGATTGTCTGTAATACCAGATTAGCTTTGCCACTTTTTATTTTCTTTGAGATAGCGTCATTGATTAAATATTCTGATTCTCCTGTCATGATAATACCGGTAGTTTTTTTATTCGCCCTTTTCACTGTTCTGACACTAGAATAGCTATGACCTAAAATACTTTTACTTCGAACTAACTTGCCATCTGCTAGTGTAAAATAAGTATTATCGATATTTAGATGATCGATTTTGATTATTTTGCCCGATTCAGTATCGAGGGTGTCAAAATTATAATTGATACAGAAGTACGTGCTGTCACCGGTTATCTTTATAGATGGTTTTGCAGATTTTTGTAGGATCTGGATTATTCTGGATTTTAAATCTGGTTTTATATTCTGGCTTGAGTACAGATAATTGGCTCTGTAGGGCATTGATTCTTCAAAGGTGATCTTCTTCGTAAGTAAATCCTGGTAATATTCAAAAGATCCCTTGCTGATGTTACCCGACTCTTTTCTTTTATCTGTATTTGTTTTCTGAGCCGGGAGTTCCATCACAAACAGACTCATGTATAGCAATATAAATGTTGTTCTCAGATATGTCTTTAGCCTCATATTATTGTTTGTTATCTCTGTTTATTAAGTCGTTTCTGATAGTTTTATGAGTTGTGTGTCACCAAGCGTTGTCATCATAAATCCAGTAAGATGCTTTTGACGAGATGCCTGAAGATTTCTTCGGGATTCCTGTGGCGAAATTTACGCTGTGAATGCATAGTTTTTTTCGAAATGACTGCTTTATTTCCATCGCTGTCCGAATAGTTGATATCTCCCATCACATCTATGTGAAGTGATGCTGTTTGTCCTTCGCTATTTCGGTATTGCCAGTCTCCGGTTATATCCTGTCTAAACTCTTCCCTGTCGATGTTCCCCATATGAATGTCGTGGCCGGGGAGCTCTTCTTCTTCTTCTTCTCTGAACTGTTTTTTTCGACTCTTCATATACTTGTCCACCATATTCATAAAGAATCCTTCTTCGTCATTGTTCCATTTCCGAATTAATTCGGCCCACTGGATCTTTCCATACTTTATTTCATTGCCGTTACTATCGCTGTAGGTCATACCTCCGAAAACATCTTTCTCTAATGAGGCTTTTTCTCTGCGGTTGTTTTCATACTCGTAATTTCCCATGATATCCTTACCGAATTTTTCTTCGTAGCCGTTGCATTTGTAAACTTTATATCCAAAGATATCGGTGGTATATTCTCTTTTCTCCTGTGCATTGGCGTTTGTTACCAATACGATCAGGAGCAGAATTAATGTTTTGGTGATGCGTGTCATGTGCTTTTTTGTGTAGGTAGTTTACTATTTCTTATCTCTTAAACGATGTGTTTCTATTTTCGGAAAACCTAACCGGTCTTTGAAACCTGTTTAATGGTACTTTGCTTAGTTTGAGATTGCTTTGGTTTTGAATCCGGATTTCCGTTGTGCTCAATCTCCATTAGAATTGGATACATTTGTCCAGTTGTCTTTTAATAGACTATATTACCTCTTTTCCGTTGTTCCAGACAATTTCTGAAGTAATTTGTCTCCTGGCTATTCTCTCCGGTTTCTTTTATAGATTGCTGTAATGCTTTTTCTCCTTCGATAATCCCTTCTTCTGTTTTCTCTCCCAGAAAGAGGTAATAGCTGTAACGGTCATGTTCTTTGGCTCTGATGTCTTCCCCGGTCAAGATATGGATGTTTGAGTATTTAAAGAAGGTATAAGAATGGAGCCATCCACTGGCTCCTCCAAAGATTAGCAAGGACGATATAATAATTCCTTTAATTTCCAGCCTTTCATTTTTCGAAATCAGAGTTGTCAACGTACCGATACTCATCAATATTGAGATATAATAGATTGGTTTCCCGATTTCCCAAAACATTATCCGGGAAATTAAAACCAATAACCAAAGTATGCAGGTTAATTCATAAAGTCGTTGTATTACAGACGGTTCTTTCTTAATCACTTCCTTAATTAGCCGAGTTATAGCTATTGCAGTAAGAGTTACGATAGATATTACTGACAATAGTTTACCGAATGGAAGAACCAGAAAGCTAATAATTATTCCCAATCCGGTCAATCCCGCTAATATTTCTGTGGTTCGTTTCATCTATTTGTTTGATTTTGTTAGACATGGAGATTCTCTCTCTTTTTATTTATCTGATCATGCCACTCCAGTCAAATTTTTCTCCTTTCCGGGTTGAATCTTCGACTGATTTGCGGCATGCATTTAATAACTGCGAGGCATTCTTAAACCACATTTGCTGCACCTCTTCGGTTACGCCACGTTGTTGCAACACCGGAGTTAAATAATCTGCTTTATCTCCCAGTATCATTTGGAGTGCGCAATCCATACAGATCAGAAAATAGTGAATATCCTCCACCGTTAATGCGACCGGGTGTTGCCCGATCTGGATGCACTTCATGCGTAAGGTGTTGAACTTCATTTCGGGTACGACATTGAAGAATGCTTCCCGGTTATGCGCCCGGTTAAACCGTCTGTTATAGAACAATATTTGCTCCATCACCAGGAATGTCAGGTTTAATGTCACGATTGCGCCGTTTGATCTCGGACAATTGAGCTCTATCTCTTTCTGCGCATCCGCATTTGCTGCATCATAGATTTTGCGGTAGCTATTGTAATCCTCTACGAAGTTATAGCAAACACCATCTACCATTTCATCGGTCAGTTCGGGCTCTTGCGCTAACATTTCCGCTGGAAGCTTTACTCCTTTGTCTGCACAAAATGCCCTGAATTCTATCATTGAATTCATCAATGCATCATATACAATCGGTTTAAGCCTCTCCGGATAGAAGAGATATTCCCATTCAAATCCATCCGCCTTTATGGAATATTGCGAACGCATCATCATTGCAGCCGTATGAGGCAGTTTTACTATGATATCGGTATAAAACTCACGGCTATTATCCTCCAGGATGGCGTAGTCGTACATACTACCGAGTTTCATCATGGGATTTTCACTGTCCTGATCTTCCATTGTTTCGAGATCAATCTCTGTATCGGGGCACTCGGCAGAATATATTTCATACCATAATATATTCTTTTCGAATAGTACTACTTCGATTTCAGTCATTGTGTTGTTGTTTTATGGTTATTTGCTTTTTGTGTTGCTGCTGTTCCTTTTTGGGAAGCCTAACAGGTCTCAAAGACCTGTTAGGTTTAGTGGCGTTTTATCACAGAGGGAGACTGATTTGGTTTTGAGCCCAAGTCATCGTTGCGTTTAGAACCAGATCCTTACTGCTAATGATTAGACTCGGAGTAAGAGTGGATTATTTCTTCACCGTGTAGGTTGCAGACATTGTAGTTGTATAACTATATCCCGCCATGCTTTGCGTTATTGTCGATTTATATTTATCGGCAATGGTTTTAACCTCAGATTCCGTCAGATTGGTTTCGTCTACTGTAATGGTTTGAGTCAATGGGTAACCATCCATTGCCGGTACGACAGAGATTGTAGTTGTGATTGTAATAGTCCAGTCTTGTTTTACATTACTTGCTGCATCATCATCTTTACTGCAAGATGTAATTCCTAACATTAAAATTGAAACCAGGATAAGCATTAACTTTTTCATAAGATTGTTTTTGGGGTTATGTAATTGATTTTTGAATGAATTTTTTGGTGATACAGGATATATCTTTTTCGTGTTTATTAAGCGTGCACGAGCGGTTGACAGTGCTTCTCGGCGTTATTTATCGTATGCAAATTCACTCAATTCATTGAGTTCGGCTTGAATTGTTTGTTTCCAAATTTTTTGTTGTTCTTCAATTGTACCGGATTTAGTTTCCGAATCATATTGTAATCTGCGTTTGGTGAAATCTGCCGAGTTTTTTGCATTTAACTGGTCAACGATTGAGAGTCCTGCAAATAGCTTCTTTTTGTTTTCCCGTAGTTCCTTGCGAAAGCGTCGCACATATATTTCTGCCATATCGAATAATGTTTGCTGATATCTCAATGACTGTGCTGTGTATTGAGTTGTATCGATCCAGGACGCTGATTTGATAAGACAATTCTTTACTTTCTTATTAAAGTTGCTCGTGAAAAAGTCAAATCCTTTGACGTTATATTCAATGCTGAATTGAGCAAAGCAATATTGTGAGGTTGTATGGCCTTTCTTTATACCAAAATCATCAACAGTCAATCTATGATTTGTATTCCAGAGTAAGAATTCGGGATTATTCTGACATTTCCCATTTACACTTAGCCCTATTAAGGCTAGAACTAGTAATAGTTGTTTCATTGTTTATCGTTATTTCTATTTTGATTTTTTTCTTATTTCCTTCCATGTTTTTATTTTGCACTCTGCACTTAGTTCAAGGTACTGTCTTAATCTCCAAATAAAATCGCAATTATTTTTCCTATATTTGTGGAATTGAAAGAGGACTATCAGCAGCAATGCTAGACAGTTCATCTTGTGTAGGTGGATTTATTCCACCTACTTTTTTATCTATACCTGGATTGCTTTGTTTAGCTTCGTAATTTGCATCATACGCTTCATTTCTTTTCCACAGGATATATGTTAAGCATAAAAGTTTTCTTTGAATAGCGACATAGGCTTTCATTTTTATTGTCGTTTTACTCATAATCCGATTGTATAGATTCACGAATTTAGGTTCTCCATACTTGACTACATTCAAAGATGCCATATGCATTATACGGCGAATATGGCTATTTCCTTTCTTCGATATTTTAGTCTTTCCGACTCTCTTTCCGGATTGATTCTCTACAATATCATAACCGGCATAGCTGGTTAATTGACGTTCATTTTCAAAGAGTTTAAATCCATTTGTTTCTGCTATAATTGTAGCAAAGGTAAGAAGCCCAAGCCCTTTTATAGGACTGATCTTTTCATATCGCTCATGAATCTTTTCATCTTTATTGATCAGTTCTTCTATTTGAACCTTTGTTTCTGCAATCTGAGTATCTATAAGTTGAATAAGAGATCGCAAGCTATTCTTAACCTCTTCAACCTGAAACATGCCATACTCCATACTTGAAAGTTGATTCATGAGTTGTGTACGGTTCATTGACAGTTGCTCACAAAAACGGGTTAGGGTTCTTAGCTCATAAACTGATGGTGAAAATGGTTCCCATCTAGAAAGTCTTTGCTCTGCTCCCATTTGAGAAAGCCCCTTTGCATCAATTGTATCGTTTTTACTCTTTAACCCCAGGCTTTGCATGTATTTCTTAGCCTTATTCGGCAACACAATACTTACTATATACCCTTGGTTATAGAAGTAATAAGCTAGATTCTCATGGTAATTACCTGTAGCCTCCATTGTCAATACAATTGCAACATCTACTTTCTTGTGTTGGCAGATCCAATGACCACAATCACTAAATCCTTTTGCTGTATTTTTAAACTTTCGAGTCGCTTTGACTGTAATCTTTTGATCACTGGTAAACAACGACATTGCAGCTACAAACTCTTCTTTAGAGCAATCTATTCCTACCGAATACTTTACTGGAGTTACCATAAGTAATTAGCTTTAAGTTGATAATAAATTAGAGCTTTAAATGGTTCCTCTTCTTTTCGTCTTTACTCATATTTTATGCTGGATTATGCAACAATGCGCATATCCTTAAGTACTGTTCAAACTCTTGAAGAAGCTCTAATAGTGTGATTCCTTGAACGCTACATCGATGTCTCGTGTTTAGTCTTAGCTGTTTTACACTATTAGAGGCCATTTCTTCTATAACAATGAAGTTTCTTCTAAGTATTAGCTGTATGTTTATATGTCGTAAAGATATGAGTCTTGAGCGCAGCGGAGACTTGGACTCCAAATTGTTTCAGTTTTCAAACTGAATGGTTTCTAAACGGACATATATTTTGTTCTTATCACAGTCACAGACTGCTTTGATATCCAGCACAAGTCCCCGCTGCGCTCAAGACTCGCGCTAGGTCCTGACTGCAATTGTTCATTCTTGTGCGAAAGAGGAGCCGAGAGTTGCTCATTATCATTCATCTTTAAATCAAGATAGTTAGAGGACATTCAATTTTGCCAATATAATTCCACCCCATAGAAGAATAATTGGTAAGAACATAGAAATCAGAATATATGTCACAATAACTTTGCCGTTTTTATATGGATATCTTTCTAAAAGTATTTCATATCTATTATGTCGAAATATCAATAAATAATTCAGCACAATGACAGGTGTCAAATACAAACCCAATATAGTTAGAATGTAATTCTCAAATCCAGAAAGAGATTCTATATTAATCTCATAAAAGTATCCAAATACATTTTTCTGTAAAATAACTAATACTAATACTAGATTGAAAACCATAGCAATAGACATAGTAATCATACTTTTAAGCTTCCAATCAGTTTTTTTGGAATCAATCAACTTCAATCTTATGATGCAATCGACCCAAATCCGATAGTATAATCCCATATTATTAACTTATAATGTTACTTTCTTGTATTTTTGATGTTGCTCCTTAGCGCCAGGAGTTACTTTTCATACTCGCGCGAATGAGGAGACTGACTGCCATTGTTCATTCTTGTTTTTCGAGTTGACCAATGTTTACCCACAATTCGTCAGTTGTCATTTGGTTTTGTTTCTCAACTTGATTCTTCTTTTTCTTGTCGATAAATTCAATAACTTTGATTTTCGCTTCGACGTCCTTCAACTTAAAATATGTTCCGTCTGTAGAAAGTCGTTTGCCTTTTTCGTCAACATATCGCCATTCAATGACGGTTCCAATAATTTCAGTTCTGTTACCAACGGAATTATACTCAACCCATGCTTTTATTTTTGAGCCTATTGGAAATGATTGTTTTTGTTTTTCCTTTTTCTCTCTCATAGATTCTTCGAATTTGATTCTTTCTTGTCTTGCAAATGCAGTGTCGGTTTTTAATCGTTGTCCAAGTTCTTGAGATTTCTTCCAGTAATCTTGATAGTATTTTATTTGTTCTTCTAGTTTGTAGTCTTGATTGTGTATGTGGCGATAATAACTGCACAAAATAATTCCAGACATATCGTCTGGATGATAAATACCTAGTCCGTTAAAGTATTTCGCTAATTCTTGTCCACCCCATAAGCCCCAATTGTTTCTTATCCACATTCCAGTCGAAAAATGACTGTTAGTTGTGTAATCTTTTTCAGTCATGTCGTAAATATCCTTCTTGTCTTTTTCTGTTAGCAAAATGTCTAACTGAGAAATAGCTTCATCTAAATTCTTGGGTTTATACTTATTATCAGGCTTTTGTGCGATTAAACCTGTCAATATGAATAATCCAAATAATAAAATAGTCAACCGTTTAAGTGCTTGATTCTTCATAGATTCCTCTTTAGCGCGAGCTTAGCGCAGCGTAACTCGTATTGGAAATACGAGCAACTTGTAGCTGCGTGATAGTCCGGCAAGTTGCAATATTAATTCTGTCTTTGATCTCTTTCAATGCCAGTCGACTATTTATCATATTCGTATCATTAATATGCGACAGCTACAAGCTGTCTTAGTTTTGGACACGAGTTACGCTATCGCTAAACTCGCGCCAGAAGTTACCTTTCAAACTCGCGCGATATAGGCATAAATATTATTGTCTTTACTGAGGTTTATTTACAATTTCCATTATCTTGTCTGGAATTACAGTCTGTCTAAAACCATACTGCTCATATAATTTGTGGGCATCATTAGTCGCAAGCATAAAGCGTTGCAAACCTTGCAAATCAGAGTGCTGCATTATTGCATTCATAAGTTGTTTCCCCAATCCTTGTTTTCTGTATTCTTCTAAGATAAAAACGTCCATAATATAAGCAAACACAGCATAATCTGTGAGAACTCTTGCAAATCCGACTAGTTTGTCTGAATTATCATATACTCCAAAGCAAATAGAATTCTCAATGGAGCGTTTAACTGTCTCATAACTTCTACCAATAGCCCAATATGAACGATTTGTTAGAAAATCATGTATCACATTTAAATCCAACTTGTCTTTATCCGTAGATATTTTAAAATTACTCATGGTCATTCTTTTTTTATAAACTTGCACATAACGGTTTGCGTATATGAAATGAAGCGGATTGTGGAGCTGCGTCTGTATCCCCTGTGACAAACGATGATGCAGGACAAATTGCCCGAAAACCCACTGCTACTGCTTTATTTTATATACGTTGTTGTAAGCCGTTTTTATTTTTTATCTTCCTTCCTTTCCATGTATTTGAGTAATATCAAGCTTTAAGACAACCATTTTTGAGTGATAATCGTTCGATTTAAATAACTTATCCTTAATCACCATACTATCACTCTCAAGATGATTCAATAATACACTCATTCCATGAATCTTTTCTTCTAAATCAGTAGCAATTGTCATAATCCCCCAGAATACAACTGTTCTATAATTATGTCCACATTCATTTATAACATAACCACCGTCTTCAATTACAGTAGCACATACTTGTGAGTTTGCACCAATAAAATCAAGTTTTAATCCTTGAGGTGCACAGTGAAAATATAAAGTCTTGTTTTCAGAATCAAATCCATAACTTAAAGTTACAATATAAGGCTCATTATCACGACACATTGAAATCACTGAATATTTACCGTTTTTAAGTATCTCATAAATATCTGAATTTGCTTTAATCTCTCGATTTGGTCTATTATGTAAATGATATTTTTGCATATAATTTCTAATCTCTCTCTTTTAATCAAATTGAATTATCCAAAAAGCCCCCTTTAGCGCGAGTTATGCTATTCCCTCTTTATTGCGAATTACGCTATCGCTCAACTCGCGCCAGGAGTTACTTTTCAAACTTGCGCGAAAGAGGAGCTTACTCCTTGTTGCAGTCGCAGACAGCTTTGATTTTAGCTTCGCTGATTTTCAATTCAGCACAAGTCCCCGCTGCGCTCAAGACTTGCGCTAGGTCCTGACTGCAATTGTTCATTCTTGCGCGAAAGAGGAGTTACCTTTCAAACTCGCGCGAAACAGGGTCCTATGTATTAGTGGCAGTTATTATTTCTTTGGATTTCGTGTCGTAAACAATTAAACCTTCTTCCTTATCCCCAAGTTGCCAGATTAATTCTCCTTTCTCATTCCAAACCGATGATTTTCCTGCGCATTCATATCCTCCTGATTTTCCGACATAATTTGCCATAAATGTTATCAGATTGTTGTTTTTAGCTATGTCTGAAAGTAATTTTAATTCAGCATCAATTCCGTTTATAGAACTTAATACACTTGCGACATAAACTGTTGCCTTGTTTTGTTTTGCAAATTCACAATGTGCTTTATTAGTCGTCTCATAGCAAATAGCTGGAGATACAACTTCTGATTCAAAATTTAAAACAAGTGGATTTTTGCCAGCTTTAAAGATTGTTTCTTCTGGTGGATATAAATACTGTTTGGAATAGGTCGTTCGCTCCTTATTGGGTTGGAAAATAATCATGCTTACAAATGTGTCATTCTCGTCTTTTGTTGGCAATCCAACGCCAATCGTGATTCCATTTCTATCACTTAAATCCTGTAACTCATTTAATCTTATATCGTTTTGATTGGTTGCAAGACTCGCTGCTATCTCTGGTTCGTATCCTGTTACAGACAACTCTGGAAAAACTATCATTTCCGCTTTATTCCGGACTGCCTCTTTAATCCACGTTAAATGGTTTTCTATATTCTTCTCAATATTTCCTTTAATTGCCTTTGTTTGGGCTATTGCGATTCTCATTCTATTAGATATTTAAATTTCATTTTATACCGATTTCTATTAATTCCAGGATTCTCGTCTGTTTTTTATAATTGCCACTAACTTCCCTCTATATGACAATCAAATCCTTTATGCGACACTAATGTCTTAATAGATTGATTGTTGGATTTCAGTTGTTTAATGTTTTTCGAATTGAATCTTTTGTGTCTTGTACAGAATTACCTATTAGCGCCAGGAGTTACCGTTCAAACTCGCGCGAAAGAGAGACTCATGGCTGCGTTGCTTTTGGTGTTTGTATCAGTCAATGCCTCTTTGAAGCAAGCGATTTCTCTCTTTCCCTGACACCGCGGTGCTCTTAAAACCTGCTGCTTTCTCCATAATCATATGACTTCTTTCTTCCATACATGACCGACAGTGAATCGGGAATGTAATTCAACCTGCTCTTCATGCTGGGTCGTGCCGACCGCACGAAGATCTATGTATTATGGGCTAGGTGCTTGGTTTGTCAAACAGTCAAGTAGTAAATCGACTTATAATCAAGTTCTTTAGCCCCAATCTTTTTATAAAAGTCAATCGCTCCATGATTTGCGTTGTTCACATACCATTCCACTTTATTCGCTCCATGAACTTGCGCATAGTCTTTTATGTAATCAAAAAGCTGTTTCCCAATTCCTAAATTTCTATACTCAGGAAAAACGAATAAGTCTTCAATGTAATAATTCGTCTTCGCCTTAAACGTTGAAAATGTTTTTAAAATCAACGCAAAGCCACAAATCTTATTCTCTTCGTTCTCGGCTACAAACACTTTAACATGACTGTCTGAACTGAAAATTGATTCTTTTATGTCTTGTTCTGTTGCCGAAACCATGTCTAGTTGATTAACATGTTCCGCCAGTCCACAAATACAGTCATAAATTATTACTGAGTCTTTTTCTACCGCTTCTCTAATTCTTATCATATTCCAGTTGTCTTTTATTTTATTCGTTCTTGTATTTCTGTTTGGTTGTTCTCTACGTACTTACAACTCGGTGTGTTTCCGCATTTTCGACAAGATAAATCCCAACCTGAATTTAAAGTCTCACATTCTGGGCATTTATAGTTTTCCAGTGATTCTATGGATTTAATCCAGATTAAATCGCATGTTCTTTTTAACCTCATTGACATTTTCAATATTCGTCAACATTTCAAGCAAAGTAAATGCAACATCTAGTGATGTAGCAGGACCTGTTGATGTGATAATATTTTTATCAATTACAAGTCGTTTGTCTAATACAGTTACTCCAAAATCTGCTAATTCTTTTCGTCGTTTACCATTGTTCAAGTCCCAAGTAGTTGCTTTTCGATTTGCCAAGACCCCTGATTTCCCGATTGGTAGTGCACCGACACAGATTGATGCAATTATTTTGTTCTGTTTATCAAATTCTCTGATTAAGTTTTGGAATCTTTCATCGTATACATCTTCTAAAAATCCCGCAACAGGTGCTCCTCCTGGAATTGCAAGTGCGTCAAAATCTTCTACTTTTATTTGGTCAAATGATATTTCTGGTTTTACTATTAAATTCCAATAGCATGTATATTCTGGTCGTAATCCTGTTGTAATTAAGTCTACAGCATTAAATCCGACTTCACGACTCCATCCAACCACATCAGTAAATGCGCTGGCTTCATAAGCTTCAAATCCTTGCGATAAAAATAAAAGTACCTTTTTAGTCATCTTTGTAATTTTATAATCCAATTGCTTCAGTGTCCTCCTCTAACATTGGTGCCAACATCCCTCTATATGACACTCAAATCCTGTATGCGACTCCCTCTAGCGCGAGTTTAGCGCAGCGTACTCGTGCTGGAAATACGAGCAGCTTGTAGCTGCGTGATAGTCCTGCAGGCTGCAATATTAACTCTGTCTTTGATCTCTAACAATGCCAGTCGACTATTTATCATATTCGTATCATTAATATGCGACAGCTACAAGCTGTCTTTGTTTTTGGACACGAGTTACGTTATCGCTAAACTCGCGCCAGAGGTTACCTTTCAAACTCGCGCGAAAGAGGGGTAGCGTTCCCGATAGCGGGAACGCTATCGCTAAACTCGCGGCAGGAGTTACCTTTAAAACTCGCACAAAAGAGGGGACTTCTTTCTTCCGTACATGACCGACAGTGAATCGGGAATATAGTTCAACCTGCCTTTCATGCTGGGTCTTGCCGACCGCACGAAAGGCTATGTATTATGTGCTAGCCGTTTTAGAATTCTTTTTTGTTTATGATTGTCAATGTGTTCCTGTGGACATCATAAAGTTAAATGGTATGTTTATTTTTGTCGCGATTTCTTTCCCTTGATAAATGGCAGGTAGCCAATGTGTTAGGGTTTTTACAACACGCAGCACTTCTTCGTCTAAGCCATATCCAAAGCTTTGTTTGATTTCATAATCGGTAACTTCTCCTTTTTCGTTGATGCTAAGTCGAATAACTACTTTCCCACTTTTCCCTGATTCATAAACCTCAAAAGGGATTTTCATGTTAAAAGTAAATTTCTTTCTTACTGCTTCGGTACCTTCTATATATAAAGGAGGTCTATCCAATATGACCTCTTGATTTTCGTTATTAATCAAAATATTATATTTTTGTTCTTCTCCTTGCTTTTCGGGAAGGTAATATAATAGTTTCTGATTTGTGAAATCATATGTTTGCTCAAGTAAGCCCATTGCATTGTAGAAGTTCCAGTTACCAACCTGTTGATCTTCCTTGTACATTCCAGTTGAGATTAAAGATCCATTGAGATTATAGTCTTGCCAAAGACTATCTTTCAAACCATTTTTGTAATAACCATCTTCCAAAATATGACCGTTTAATATCTGTTGATAATGACCATGTCGAATTTTACGATCTGATTTAAGAACTTCATAATTCTCAGTTCTGCATGAATTTTTCATACTCTTTTTCACTTTTACTGTTTGCTGTGCAGTTAAAACTAATGGATAGCAAATGAGCGCAATAAATAATTTTCTTTTCATGATTAGTATTGTGTTGTAGTAGTTTCGGATTATGTTTTTTTACGGTTGCACATAACATCCTCCCTCTAGCGCGAGTTTAGCGCAGCATTCCCGAATTCTATCGGGATCGTGCTGGAAATACGAGCAGCTTGTAGCTGCGGGATAGTCCGGCAAGTTGCATTATTAATTCTGTCTTTGATCTCTTTCAATGCCAGTCGACTATTTATCATATTCATATCATTAATATGCGACAGCTACAAGCTGTCTTTGTTTTGGACACGAGTTACGCTATCGCTAAACTCGCGCCAGGAGTTACTTTTCGTTTTTAAATTACTCGTGTTGTCTCATAATAAGTTGTCTAAGTAACATTCAAAATATGGTCGTTCTCTATAAACAACAGCATTTTTATATTCTTCTGGTCTTGTTAATGGTCCTTGCCTGTGTGACCGTAGCTCTCCAGTCTTAAGAACATAGCTATGATTAATTATTTCTTCAATGTCGTCAACCGAATAATTGTCAGGCATATTGAAAAACTCCCAATGAAAATTCGTTCCAAATCCTACGTACTTTCCATCTTTCATTTTTGCTGCAAAACCTGTCCAACCCATAGTTGTTTCACCTTGTATTTGCTTTTGTATTTTTAGTGGAAAAGCAAATTTACTTTTCTCAACTCTGTCAATGTCATATTCGTTTATACAATTACCAGTTGTCACGAAGTTTTTCACTAAGTCGTAATAACTAACTCCGGATTTTCTTTTAAAAATTCCTTTTTCCGGTTGTTCTTCTTTAAACCGCCCTATCGCTAAATCCACAATCGTTTTCGGATTTCTGAAAATAACGCATGGTAAAAATGTACCGTCTGTTAAATAAACAGAAGCACGGTAGCCAAGTCCATATACGCTGTCTTGCAGTGGTTCAATATTGTCCTTAAGGAACTTGATTATATCGTCTGTCTTTTGTTGTCTCATGTTTTTTTCAACTGCCCTAGCATCCCTCTATATAACATTCAAATCCTTTATGCTATCCTCACTAGTGCGAGTTTAGGAGTTCCTGTTTGATAATATAGATTCACTGCTTTCAAATCCTTTATGCTATCCTCACTAGTGCGAGTTTAGGAGTTCCTGTTTGATAATATAGATTCACTGCTTTCAGCTTATTTATTTCTTTACATTCGACAGCTACAAGCTGTCTTAGTTTTGGGTACGAGTTGCGCTATCGCTAAACTCGCACCAGGAGTTACTTTTCAAACTCGCGCGAAAGAGGAGCTGTATTATTTATTTTCTCAATCTACTTCCATTTGGGCAAACTTTTCGACATTCTTTACAAGAATAAATCTCAACACCCCTTTTATTTTTAATTTCTGAATACTCTCGACATTTCTTTTGTGATACATGATAATTTTCATCTATTGCATTTACCGGACAACTATCGATACACAATCTACACTTTTCATTACAATACTCTTTATCGATTAAGTCATCAGATTCTAAAACAGCATTGGTTATTATGGCTCCAAGTTTTATCAAATTACCATACTTTTCATTACATAACAATGCATTTTTTCCTATTCTTCCGATTCCAGCCTTATATCCTATGTGTTTTAATGAGAGTATTCCCTTTCCAGTTAAAGTATCTGCATCCCAATAATCATATGGAACTGAAGGTATCAATATTGCTGAATATCCTTTCTTCTCAATATAGTTTGTAATTGCAAATGCTATTTGACTTACTTTTGTTAGAGCTATTTCTTCAATCGCTGTATATGGTGATGGAGTATCTATATACAATGGCATTTCAGGAATTTTACATACTATCGATATGACAGATTGTGTTTCTTTGTATACATCTTTAGGATGAAAACCTTTCGGAAAATCATCAAATCTATCTATTGAAGCTATTCCACACAAATCTGCTCCTTGATCAAAAGCATATTTTTTTATATCATTCGATGTTATCATAATTTTCTTTTTTATATAGCACCCAACGGGTAGTTTTTATTTTCTATATAATTTCCTCATTCAACTATTAGTTCAATTGATTGTTCGTCAACGAGCAACGAACGTAGTATTTGTTTTACTCTTGTTTTGTCGGTAATTTTACTTTTGTCAAACTATTCAATAAGTCCCCCCTCTAGCGCAAGTTTAGCGCAGTGTACCTCGTGCTGGAAATACGAGCAGCTTGTAGCTGCGTGATAGTCCGGCAAGTTGCAATATTAACTCTGCCTTTGATCTCTAACAATGCCAGTCGACTATTTCTCATATTCATATCATTAATATGCGACAGCTACAAGCTGTCTTTGTTTTGGACACGAGTTACGCTATCGCTAAACTCGCGCCAAGAGTTACTTTTCAAACTCGCGCGAAAGAGGGGGTAGTTGATTTTTATCATTAATCAGACGCTGCACCATAAAATAATACTGAGTTCTGATTTTTATTATCGATAATTAAATATTCGAAATCCCACCATACTGGATAAATTGACAATCCTGTTTCATTTGGATAAATATAGAAATCAGTATTATCCTTTGCAATGAAACCATCAAAAGCATTCCAGAATTCAAGTGTTTCTAGTTTTAATTCCTTTTCTTCTTTCTCATTTAATTCAAGTCCAGCGCCGCTATCTACGCGATAATCAAAACAGTCACTAACAACTATTTTTAAGTCTCCGTAATCAGTTAAAGTCAAAGAGTCAAAGTCTGGATAAGCTTTTGGATAAAGAGTTTTGATCTTATCTTTAATTAAACCCAAATCAATAACTTGTTCAAATAAGTCAAAATGTAAGGACACTTCGTAATTAAATCCTTCCATTTTCTTTTTTAAAATCCTAAGCTTTTCGTTCAGCAAATCCACTTTCATAAGAGCTTTTTTTCAATTACACACCCCTCTAGCGCGAGTTTAGCGCAGCGTAACTCGTGCTGGAAATACGAGCAGCTTGTAGCTGCGGCATAGTCCTACAAGCTGCAATATTAACTCTGTCTTTAATCTCTAACAATGCCAGTCGACTATTTATCATATTCGTATTATTAATATGCGACAGCTACAAGCTGTCTTTGTTTTGGACACGAGTTATTCTATCGCTAAACTCGCGCCAGGAGTTACTTTTCATACTCGCGCGAAAGAGGGTTTTTCATAGTTCAATATCGTAATGTCTTGCAAGTCTTTCTATATGATCAACATAATATTGATTTATGTATGGTTTAGACTTTTTTTCTTCTTTTCGACCGTCTGGATAATTTATAATTTGAGTCGTCATTTGAGGTGTCAAAGCAAGTTTGTGTTGTTCTTTTATGAGTTGTTTACCCCTTTCCATTTGATCTGTCATCATTAGAAATACTATTTTTCCGTATGGAGACAAAAGAAAGCCTGTATTTCTTTCCGAATATCTTTTGAGGTCGTCAAGCGATTTATACTCTTCAAATAATGGTTTTAAATATTTCTCAAGATCACTCTTTACTTGTCCTGCAACTTTGGTTCTGTCAACACGTTTACTTAGTTCATACCAATGGTCACATTTGTGAGAATAAGATCCAAGTCTGTCATATATAAAACAGTCTGTAGTTTTAGGAAAGTTAGTTGGCAACTCTCTACCCAACGAAAGTGTCCTTATTTCCTCATTGTAAAATCCCAAATTAAACGTAAAACTCAAACTGTCGTTATACGAGTTCCATTGACTTTTCTGAACAGTAAAGCACTGTGTTATGTCATTCGTTTGTCGTGAAAAATGTTGTGCTTTTCGTCTAAATCCAAGGTCTTTGAAGAAAGGAATAATTATTCCCTTAAAAATCTCGTCGAAGTCAGTTTTTAAATTGTCAGGTGTCATATGTTTTTTCTACTCCCTCTAGCGCGAGTTTAGCGCAGCGTAACTCGTGCTGGAAATTTGAGCAGCTTGTAGCTGCGGTTTTGTTTAACAAGGTTCAATATTTACTCTTCCTTTGCCACCTGCAAAATCTATTGCGCTACTGTATGGATAGTTTTCCGGTCTGTCCACAAAACCAGCTCTTACCGGATTCTCATGTATGTAGTCAATCGTATTATCTATCGCAAAAGCTTGAGTTGAAAGCTCTATCGGTTGATTATGTTGCTGCCAGAATTGATACTTACTATTATGAGAATTTCGTTTTCCGGCACGCTCAAACATCCAAAGCATCCATTCTTTCCGACTTTCCTGTGGATTTTCTTCAATCGCTTTGGTTATCGCTTTTGAAGTGTGTCTTTTTAAATCTCTTAGGATATCTTCCAACGGAATTTCCCTTTGCTCGATGACCAGATGCACATGATTACTCATTATCACCCATGCATATATCACTAATCCTTTCTCCTTAATGCAATAATTCAGGCTATCGACCACTATATCTTTGTATAATGGTCTTGTGAAAACATCAATCCAGTTTACAGTCGCGAATGTGGCAAAATAGATCGCTTCCGGGTTTCGGAATTTGTATTTTCTACTCATAGAATTTCTGCTTTTATTTATGCGACAGCTACAAGCTGTCTTTGTTTTGGACACGAGTTACGCTATCGCTAAACTCGCGCCAAGAGTTACTTTTTATCTTTCTATTTTTTTCATTCTTATGGTGTCAGTTGGATTTCTGAAACCAATCAAATTGTCTTTGCTAATTTTCATTGTCATAGAGTCCGCTTTTAAAATCCAATTCCCATTTTCGTTCTCATAATGTCCGTCTAAGAACCCACAGGATGAACCAGGATTTAAACTGTAAGTGAGACTAAATTCGTTTGTTTCTTTCAACCTTATCAATGAAAAAGTAGTGTCGGCTTTCTGAAATGTCCATTCTTCTAATTGTTTGTTTTGGTGTCTGTCGATACCCCTTCCAAACAGGTAAAACATTATAATTGAAGAAAGGACTGAGTTTACAAGAAATACACTCGAATACTCCTTCTTTTTAGCAAATAATAGAACTCCTGCTATTATAAGATTAAGAACAAAAACAAAAGGAACCAGAAGAATGATTTCTATTGAAACACTTGGGTCTGGGTCCATTCGATACACCCATAGCCAAATCAGTCCAAAGTCAATAATCGTAAGTCCTAATATTTTATATAGTGTTTTCATTTATAATGTCCTTCCTCTAGCGAGTTTAGTACCTATTAGCGCGAGATCCGCTATCGCTGACCTCGCGCCAAAGTTTGTAGCACAGGGTTTTACCCCTGCACTATCTTTTCCAATTCCACATTAATATTGCACAATTCGTCCCAGCTTACGGTGACGATGATTGTTTTTGTTTTGAAGCCCACCTTCTCAATGGTGACTTCATAGATGCCATCATCAAGTGATTTGATCATAAAGCCGCCTTTGGCTGCGCTCTCTTTCTGCAGGACGATGTCGGTTGTACCTTGAAGGCGGAAAGTGAGTGTTGCGCCGATGACCGGCTTGCCGGTGGCAACGTCCGTCACGGTACCTTGTGCGCTGAGTGACGAAATTGCCGGTTCTTTAATTTTGCGCGCATTCAGATAGCTATTATAGAAGACCGGCTCAGTGGTTCTGATTATTTTTATTACGGTATCCATATTTTCTATGGCGGTTTCGGCGGCTTCAAATCCCTGATTGGCGATAAACTGATACTCTTTCGTTTGAGTATTGGCATTCAGATTACCGGGGATTGTGACAAACAGTGAATTGATTGTCGCTTTAAAGGCACTTTGCGTATTACTATTCAGAAAAAAGGGCCCGACATACTCCAGATGCTCATCAATGTGATTATAGAGATTATTTGATACATTGATTAATTCCGGGATGGAAAGTCTTCTCAGGTCTGAAACTGTAAATTTCGTTTCTGCCAGCAAAGTGGCGTTGTTGCTGATTTTAGCATAAGCATAAATCTTATCGGCATTTTCCTGCGTAATGTCAACTACAGATTCCTTAATTACCTGGCTATTGACAATTTTTCCGGCAGGATTATGGTTCTGTTCATTGATTTGTGCCTGAATCAACAGGATTGCCGCATCAAGATCAGCCATAAAATCAGTAAAGCCGGGGATTTTAGCTGTAATTTCAGGATTCTTTTTCAAAAAATCACATAATGCCAGATACATGTTTAATTTGGCTTGAAGTCTTCCTTTCATGATACATCAGTTTAAAAGATTAGTATTTAATTTTTATGGTATGATGGGTGTTTGATAAACTACTCTTAATGATATTTAATGAATCGGTTGTGCTAAAGTATGAATACTGTTTTGAAATAGCAAAAATAAACACACATAATGCAGGTAGAAGAGCTAATTTAGTTAGGTTATAAATAGACCTGTTAGCTTTAATAAGTTTAATGTTGGCTGCAATCCCTTTGTTAATGGGCTAATTTGTGGCTTGTTTTAACCAGATGTAATTAGATTAATACATAATATTTGATAGTGTAAATTGGGTTGTGTCTGTTTAATGTATTTATTGCCAGGTTTATATGTGCTGTTTTTTTTTGTGTTTTACTTATTAATCCTACTGGTTGTCTGTTTTTCTGGTAGTTTTAGTTAATTAGAGGGATTAATTCTATGTTGTGATGAATATATCCCTATTTGATCAATATGCTTTAATGTAATCGGTCTATGTTTTTATGTACTTTGCCTTTGTATTGACTGTAATCAGTCTATGTTTTCGTGTACTTTGCCTTTGTATTGACTGTAATCGGTCTATGTTTTCGTGTACTTTACCTTTGTATTGATTGTAATCAGTCTATGTTTTCGTGTACTTTGCCTTTGTATTGACTGTAATCGGTCTATGTTTTCATGTACTTTGCCTTTGTATTGACTGTAATCAGTCTATGTTTTCGTGTACTTTGCCTTTGTATTGACTGTAATCGGTCTATGTTTTCGTGTACTTTACCTATGTTTTGCTGTAATCAGTCTATGTTTTCGTGTACTTTGCCCTTGTTACTACTGTAATCGGTTTATGTTTTCTTGTTCTTTGCTTATGTTTTGCTGTAATCAGTCTATGTTTAAGTGTATTTTACCTTTGTTACTATTGTAATCGGTCTTTGTATTCCCTGTACTTTGATATAATAAGTGTAGTTTTTGGGGTAAATAGAGCTGATTTCAGTCTAATCAGCCAGATTCACCCATCTTTCGGAGAGGTCGGGGGAGGTTTTAAGCAAAAAAACGGGCGATAATCAGATTACCGCCCGTTTCATTATCGTGTAAGATAGAGATTACTCTTCGTCTTCGTCCTCTTCCGACTCAGCCATGTTGTGGAAAACGTTTTGCACGTCTTCATCATCTTCCAGCTTGTCGATCAGTTTGTTGATCTGTTTGCGTTGCTCAGGAGTCAGTTCTTTGGTATCGTTAGGGATACGCTCGAATTCTGCGCTGATGATCTCAAATCCGTTTTCTTCGAAGTATTTCTGGATCGCGTTGAAAGACTCGAATTCACCGTAGATGGTGATTTCGTTTTCTTCTTCCACCAATTCATCGGCACCGAAGTCGATCAATTCAAGTTCGAGGTCTTCCAGCTCGATTCCGTCTTTCTTGGTTACTTTGAACACACATTTACGGTCGAACAGGAAGGTAAGGCTACCGGTAGTACCCAATGAACCTCCGCAGTGATTGAAGTAGCTGCGCACGTTACCAACGGTACGGGTGGTATTGTCGGTAGCTGTTTCCACTACCACGGCGATACCGAAGGGGCCGTATCCTTCATATACCATCTCTTTGTAATCAGCTTCGTCTTTCGATGTCGCTTTTTTGATGGCGCGTTCAATGGTTTCTTTAGGCATGTTGGCTGCTTTGGCATTCTGCAAAAGCGCACGCAGGCGTGGGTTGGAATCCGGATCCGGACCTCCGCCTTTTACACAGATCGAAATTTCTTTTCCCAGTTTGGTAAACGTGCGGGCCATGTTGCCCCAACGTTTCATTTTTCTTGCTTTGCGGTATTCAAACGCTCTTCCCATTGGTTTTTAGAAGTTAGTGGAGTAAGGTAGTTGAGAAAATAGTTAGTATCATTTCATCGGAAGAAGTTTTATAATTCTTACTCCTTATATTACCCCTAAATCCCCTAAAGGGGACTTTTGCAGCAGTGCAATTAGGAATATGCTGTGCTTAAAAGGGATATATTTATAGGATTCTGTGGATGTCTTGCACGCTCTTTAAGTCTCCTTTAGGGGATTTAGGGGCGGTATATAAAGCAATCCATATCTGAATCTAAAATGTTATCTTTCCGATCTTTCCTGACTATTAAGAGAGCCTCTCTTTTTCTCTTCTTTGAACTCCGTTCTGGTTTATATTATACTTATCTTAATTTCGCGTTGAGTTTTTGTTCCAGGTTATTCTGGATTTTACCCATGATAGACTCGATTTGTTTATCGGTCAGGGTTTTGGTTTCGTCCTGGATGTGGAAGCTGACCGCGTATGATTTCTTGCCTGCTTCGAGGTTTTTGCCTTCATACACATCGAATAGCTCCACTTTCTTCAACAGTTTACGCTCGCTTTCGAATGCGATCTTTTCGATTTCGGCGAATGTAACCGCTTTGTCAAGCAACAGGGCAAGGTCGCGTTTCACTGCCGGGAATTTTGAGATCTCACTGAAGGTTACTTTCTGGTTGCGGATCTCGCGCATCAGTACGTTCCAGTTGACGTCAGCGTAGAACACCGGTGTGTCGATGTCGAACTGCTTGGTCAGGCTGCGGTTTACGATACCGGCGATAGCCAGTTGTTTTCCACCTTTGGTTGAGTAGGTGAGGGCCGCTGCAAAGATATCATCGCTCACTTGCAAGGTCGAATAGCGGTTGCTGTTTACTCCTAAGCGGGTGAAGATGTTTTCTACATAGGCTTTCAGCAGGTAAACAGAAGTTTCTTCGTCACCGTGCGCCCAACTGTTGCTGACTTTGCTGCCGCACAACCACAATCCGAGGTGTTGGTCTTCGCTGTACGGAGAGAGTGATTCACCCTCTTTTTGTTTCTCAGCTTCGAAACGGTAGCAGTTACCGAATTCGAACAGGGAAAGGTCGTTGTTTCTGCGGTTACGGTTGTATGCAACGCTTTCGAGTCCACCAAACAACAAGGTTTGACGCATTGCGTTGAGGTCGTTACTCAATGGATTGAGCAGCATCACGCAGTTTGCACCCGGGAACGAAACCAGATCATTGTAGTATGCCGATTTTGTCAGCGAGTTGTTGAGGATTTCGTTGAAGCCTGATCCAATCAATTGCTCCGCAGCCAGGTTTTGGAGACGGTTGCTCTTGTCGGTGTCGGTTTTATAAGAGAGTGTAGCATTTACCTGTTGACCGATTTCTACATTATTATAACCATAGATGCGGAGAATGTCTTCGATCACGTCCACATCACGCTGTACATCCACACGATAGGTAGGAATGCTTACGATCAATGTAGTTTCGTATTCGGCCACGATCTCTTTTTCGAGGCTTTTCAGGATATTTTTTACGGTCTCCTTCGGAATTTCTTTGCCAATCAGGCTGTTGACTTTGGCATAGGTCAATTCTACCTTGCAGTTCTCGATCGGTTCAGGGTAAATGTCCACCACATCACCAGCGATGGTTCCTCCGGCCAGCTCCTGGATGAGCGTTGCCGCACGCTTCAATACATATACGGTATTGTTAGGGTCTGCACCACGCTCGAAGCGGAAAGATGAGTCGGTATTCAATCCGTGACGACGGGCAGTCTTGCGCACCCACATCGGGTTGAAGTATGCACTTTCAAGGAATATATCGGTAGTTGCTTCGGTTACGCCTGATTTCAGTCCGCCGAACACACCTGCGATACACATTCCCTCTTCAGCGTTGCAGATCATGAGGTCGTTTTCCGACATCTTGCGCTCCAACTCATCGAGTGTAACGAATTTGCTGCCTTCCGGTGTGGTTTTTACGATGACCTGGTTGCCTTTGATCTGGTTTTTGTCAAATGCATGAAGCGGATGACCCATTTCGTGAAGGACGTAGTTGGTTACGTCCACTACATTATTGATAGGGCGAAGGCCGATGGATTTCAGTCGGTTTTGCAACCACTCCGGACTCTCCTTCACAGTAACTCCCTTGATGGTAACGCCAGAATAGCGGGGACAAGCAGCCTGATTTTCCACAGTCACTTTTACCGCATCGCTGTCGGCAACTGTTTTAAAGCTGTCGATTGACGGTTTTTCCAGTTTAATTTGTTGTCCCTGCTGGGTCAGATATGCCGCCAGGTCGCGTGCCACACCGTAATGTGAAGCCGCATCCACGCGGTTTGGAGTGATATCGACTTCAAGGATGAAGTCCGATTTTACATTGTAATAGTCTTTGGCCAATGTACCTACTACCGCGTCCTGTGGCAATTCGATGATGCCATGATGGCTGGTACCAACACCGATTTCATCTTCGGCACAGATCATTCCGTTTGACTCAATGCCACGGATTTTTGATTTCTTGATGGTAAATACATCGTCACCGTCGTAAAGTTTTGCACCTAATGTGGCAACTACCACTTTTTGTCCGGCTGCAACGTTAGCTGCTCCACACACGATTTGCTGTGGTTCGCCGTTTCCGAGATCGACGGTGGTGATATGCAGATGATCGGAGTTGGGATGATCTTCGCATGTCAATACATGTCCGATTACCAATCCTTCCAATCCACCTTTGATGGTCTGAAATTCTTCAATACCTCCGGTTTCGAGACCGATAGAGGTGAGCGCTGCCGCAACTTCTTCGGGTTGCAGGTCAAAGTTTAAGTATTCTTTCAGCCAGTTGTATGAAATATTCATTGTACAGTAAGTTAGTTACGTGTTATTAGTAAGATATTTGACCTTCGATTAAACAAAGGAGAAAGGTGTCCAAATCTTTATTTGCCGACCCCTCCTAACCTCCCCAAAGTGGGGAGGAACGCGTGCAATACATTACACTTTGATGGTTTACTCTTTTATTATTCCGAAAGAAGCCGTTGTTGTAACTGCTCTTAAAGCCCCCATTTTGGGGGTTGGGGGTCGGAACAGTTTAATAGAAGCTTTTTAGTCTATTCACCTGACTAAAATAAGCATCCAATCAAGGCTGATATCCGATTAATTGCTTATTACCCTCAATTCGGGATGCAAAAATAGGCATTTTTACTGAAATGATTCGTCGATGCTCTCTTCTGCCGGCTCTGTTTGATAGTTTTGGATAAATGAAGACTCCGCACAAGGGTCGGTATATTTCGGTGACGGCGGGAAATCTTCGGTTTGGGTGTAGCCCAATCGGGGATCGGCGTACACCTTCTTGATAAAGTTGGCATAAATTGGCAATGCCATGTTGGCCCCCTGTCCATCGGCCGTCATATCGAAGTGGATGGCACGGTCTTCACAGCCTACCCACATACCCGCAACCAGTCTTGGCGTAACTCCCATGAACCAACCGTCAGAGTTTTGGTTGGTAGTACCGGTTTTACCGGCCATTGGTGCAGTAATACCGTATTTGTAACGCAGGCGAACCCCGGTTCCTTCATTGATTACCCCTTTCATCATGGTTAGCATTTTGTATCCGGTCTCTTCGCTGAATACTTCCGACATTTTCGGGGTGAAATTGGCCAGTACGTTTCCATAACTGTCTTCGATTCGGGTAACGTATATCGGTTCAGCACGAACTCCTTTATTGGCAAATGCGGTATAGGCCGAAACCATCTCCTCCACGGTCACTTCACATGGACCAAGGCAAAGGGAAACCACAGGGTCGAGCTTGGACTTGATACCAAATGAACGGAGCAGGCGCACAAATGCGTAAGGCGAAAGCTTACTCATCAGGTAAGCCGAAACCCAGTTGTCGGAATTTGCCAATCCCCATTTGAGCGTCACCATTTGTCCGATGCACTTCTTGTTTGCATTACGCGGCACCCACACTTTTCCGTCTTCCGTGAAGAGACGTTGCGCTACGTGCATCATTTGGTTACATGGCGTGAATCCTTCCTCCATCGCCAGGGTATATAGGTACGGTTTAATCGTAGATCCGACCTGACGGCGACCATTTGTCACCATGTCATACTGGAATTGTTTGAAGTCAATGCCTCCCACGTAAGCTTTCACGTAGCCTGTGCGCGGATCCATTGCCATAAATCCCGAACGGATGAAATATTTGTGGTAACGGATCGAGTCCATTGGCGTCATCACGGTATCTTTCATGCCGCTCCAGGTAAATACCTGCATCGGAACCGGCGTATTGAAAACGCGATGGATCTCACTGTCAGAAGCACCTGCTTTTTTCATGATGCGATAGCGGTCTGTTTGCTTTATCGCACGCTGCATGATCATTTCACGTTCTTCCGGACTGATTTTATTGGAGAACGGCGCGTAGTCTCTTCCGCGTTTTTCTGCGAAGAATTTTGGTTGCAGGAATTTTCCGATGTGTTCGGTAACCGCCTGTTCGGCATATTGCTGCATACGGGAATCCACTGTGGTGTAGATTTTCAATCCATCCACGTAGAGGTTGTAGTGTGAGCCGTCCGCTTTTTTGTTTTTATTACACCAACCGTAAAGCGGATTGGTTTCCCACGATAAAGAATCTTCGCTGTATTTTTGTTGCTGGTCTTCACCGTACTCGCTACGTTCCGGTTTCCTGGCCATCATGATTTTACGCAGGAATTCACGGAAGTAGGGGGCAGGACCTTCCTTGTGGTCGGCTTTATTGTAATGGACTACCAGTGGTAATTTTTGCAACGAATCACATTGCTCGGCTGTAATATAGTCTGATTTACGCATCTGGTCGAGTACCACGTTGCGGCGATCGCGTGTTCTTTCGTTGAATCGTAGCGGATTAAACATTGCCGGGTTTTTACACATCCCCACCAATGTAGCTGACTCCTCGATACTCAGCTGATCGGGCGATTTTCCAAAATAAACCAACGCAGCCGATTGTATTCCCACTGCATTATTTAAGAAGTCAAACTTGTTGAAGTACATATTGACGATCTCTTCCTTAGTATAGAAGCGCTCCAACTGCACTGCAATTACCCATTCGATCGGTTTTTGCAGCATACGTTGGAAAATGTCTTCAGCCGTGGGCGAATAGAGCTGTTTGGCAAGCTGTTGGGTAATGGTACTACCACCACCGGCGCTTTTCTGCATGAATATGCCGCGTTTCACAAACGAACGGAGCAATGCCCAGATGTCCACACCAGAATGGTTTTCAAAACGGGCGTCCTCTGTGGCGATCAGCGCTTCTACCAAATGCTTGGAGAGCTGTTTGTAGGTGACAAATACACGGTTCTCTTTGCTTTGGTAGAATCGCCCGAGCACCTGCATGTCGGAAGAATAGACTTCGGACGCGAATTTGTTCTTCGGGTTCTCCAACTCGGCGATGGGTGGCATGTAACCGATTTTACCAAAAGCGATCAGGGAAAATATGGTAACGATGGATAGAATAAACAAGGTAAATGAAATCCAAAAGAAGCGGATAAAGCGTTTTTGTTTGGTCGTCATTGATCGAAAAGTTTTAAACCCTGCAAAATTAATCCTTTTATTGGTTTTGCAGCAATAAATTCTTGTTGGAAATGCCGGATAAGGTCTCTTTCATGCCTGTATCCTGATGGTTCAGCCCGATCTTTTAGAGTCTTTTGCCCGAATGTTGTTATTGTGTTAAGAATTGCAGCCTGATTAGGGTTAAAATCCTTTCGCTCGGTATAGTGCGGTGAATTATTCAATTCCGTTTAGTGGGCTAGTATAGAGAAAATTAATAATACTATTAATCTCTCTTGAATCCATATTTTGTTGCTTTATCTGTAATATCTTTAGTGCCGGAATTTGTTATTTAAATAGCCCGACCTGTTTTGTCTGATTTGTCCGGCAACTACCTGATATATAGTGCCCCGGACGGATTAATGGCGCATTATTGCAAATGAATACCTTAAATTTCAAATTTAGACATGAAGAAAACCCTGATTGCGGTCATTCTGTTTTTTACGTCGTTGTTGTGTGTAAACGCCCAGTATGCGTATTCGCTATATTTTATCAATGAAATGAGCCAGCGGCATGAGTATAATCCGGCATTTGTGCCTGAATACGGTTATTTTGCCCTGCCGGTTATTGGTAATACGCAGGTTGGAGCGACCTCTGATGTGGGGATTCTGAATTTTCTTTTTCCGTATAATAATAAGCAGGTGTTATTTTTGCATCCTTCGGTGAATACCTCCGATTTCCTGAATAAACTTCAGCCGCGAAACAGGATAAAACAAAGTTTGAGCACAGATCTTTTTTCTTGCGGCTTTTTTACCTCAAATAACGATTTCTGGACAATCGGTTTATCATTGAAAGAGAACACGTCGGCAGTTCTTCCCAAATCCCTTTTTGAATTTGCAAAAGATTCAACGAAAAACTATTACGATCTTTCCGATTTGCGGGCAAAGAGTGTTTGCTGGTTGGAGGCTTCTTTAGGTTGTTCAAAAGAGATCAACGAACGTTTAAGGGTTGGTTTTAAGGTAAAGTTGCTCACCGGTATGTCTGAGGAGATCATCAAATACAGTAAGCTGGATTTGAATCGCGTTGGGGATCAGTGGCATGTGAATGCTTCCGGACAGACTTTCATCGCGTCCAATTTCCTTTCGTATAAGGTTGATTCGACGAATCATTTTACCTTTCAGGATTACACGTTTAACAAGCATAATATCAAACCTGCGGGATTTGGAGCTGCTATTGACCTCGGCTTTTCCTATCGGATAACTCCCGATCTTACCCTTTCGTCCAGTTTGACCGATTTAGGCTTCATTTCCTGGAATCCTTCTGCTGTAAAAATAGGGGAAGCTAAAAATGAATATGATATTAGTGGCGTTAGTGATTCGGCAACATACTCTTACGGAACCTGGAATAATCAGATCTGGTGGCTCGGAGAGAATGGAAAACAGATATTGGCGTACAAACGTTTGACAACGAAACGACGGTACACTGATATGTTAACTGCCACTCTCAGAACTGGTCTTGAATATGATGTTCTGAAAAATGGCAATAAGAGAATCAGTCTGGGCCTTTTGAATACGATCTATTACGGAGAGTATGATTCCGATTTTGAAACTGTTGGGTCTGTAAATCTCAGACCTAATAGTTGGTTTTGTCTTACAGGAACATGCGCATTCTTACACAAGAACCCGAATCGATTTGGATTGGCTATGAACTTTTCACCCAAATGGATTAATTTCTTCATCGCATCTGATTTTCTTTTGCCCCGGTTAAACAGTGATTACCTGCCTAAAAACGCTTTTACCTTTAATGTGCAGACCGGCATTGCAATTCCTCTTTTCCTGAATAAACCTCCTTATCGCTACAAGTATAAAGATTACCCGTATTAACTTCCTTTCCCGGTTTTTTGTCTTTCAAAAGAGGCAGAATCGGGAAAAGTTTTTTCTTCGGGATTTGTCGTGTAAAATATTTCCCTACCTTTGCCCCGCAATTTACCGGTTCCGGATTCGATCTCTCGAAGACGGATTAAAAGGGAATCACGTGCAATTCGTGAGCTATCCCCGTAGCTGTAAAGTCCGCAAAAAACGTTTCGGCACACTTTTGCCACTGTTTCTGATTGAAACGGGAAGGCGCCGGAACGGGACAAGCCAGAAGACCTGCCCGTAAATGTTTTTTCGTCGCCTTCGGGAACTAAGGGCCACGAATCACATCTCATTCAAGATTTTCTTGTTCCAAGTTTTACATTTTATTTACCTAACAGATTGCTTTATGAAACGTAAAGGAATCCTGATTGTCGGTCATGGCAGTAAGTCATCCGATGCAGTCAGGGAATTTGAGCAGATGGTGGCTTATACCAGCCTCCAGACTGACGAGTTTATTGTAAAAGGTGCGCACATGGAGTTGGCTGAACCCAATATTCCCGATACTGTGGAAGCTTTGGTAGCCGGCGGTGTGACTGACATCCGTGTATTGCCTTATTTTCTCTACACCGGCAACCACATCAAGCAGGATATCCCGGAAATCCTTGCCGATGTGAAAGAAAACTATCCTGCGGTGAAATTCAGTTTCGGAAAAGCATTGGGCTTTGACCCGCGTATTGCCGATATTTTGTTGGCAAAAGCTCATGAAGTGGTAGAAATCTGATGATGAAAAGCGCTAAGTTTCTTCGGTTATTTGCTGTTTCGATTGCTCTTTTGGCGGTTCAGAACGCTTCGGCGATGCATATTTCGGAAGGCTTTCTGCCCCCTCAATGGTGTTTGGTGTGGTACCTGGTATCGTTGCCGTTTATTGCCTGGGGATTGAACCGTTTACGGAAAACCATTAGCGCAGACCCGAAGTCGAAGCTGATTCTCGGGATATGCGGGGCATTTGTCTTTGTGCTGTCGGCCATTAAGTTGCCGTCGGTGACGGGGAGTAGTTCGCATTTGGTGGGCACGAGCCTGGGGGCTATGATTACAGGACCTGCTGCGATGGCTGTTGTCGGCGTGGTGGTGCTTTTGTTTCAGGCTCTTTTGCTAGCACATGGCGGACTGACGACGCTCGGGGCGAATGTTTTCTCAATGGCTATAGCCGGACCGTTTCTGGCTTATGGTTTGTTCTGCCTGGGTAAAAAGGTTCGTTGGAACGAATCGGTGAATATCTTTTTTGCCTCGTTTGTTGGTAGTCTTTTCACCTACGTGGTGACCTCGTTCCAATTGGCGGTTTCATTTCCGGATGCGACTGGAGGATGGTGGGTTTCATTCCTGAAGTTCGGCGCTTTGTTTGCCGTTACTCAGTTGCCGCTTTCGGTCATCGAAGGTTTCCTGACGTTGTTTGTCTATCGTTTTGTATCGAAACATATTCCCGAAATCTCATTTGTCAAAACGGGAGAGTAGAAAATTGAACCTATGAAGAATAATCATATCCGAATCTTGTCGGCATCCATTTTTCTGCTGATTGTAGCAGGACTTTACATGTATAATTTCCGGCAGGATTTGCCCGGCGCCGATGATAATGCTTCGACCGTTATCGGTCAAATTGCACCTGCTTATAAACCCTGGTGCAAAAGCATTAGCTTTGATCTGACAAAGGAAATGGAAGCCCTGTTTTTCGGATTACAGATGTTGAGCGGTGTGGTAATATTTGCCATCTGTTTCCGCTTTTTGAAGAAATCCGGACAAAAAACAACCCTGAAATAATGTTTCCGGAAAGCTATTTACAAGCCAACAGATTAAGTCATGTACATCCTATAAATAAAGTGATGTTCTTTCTGTTGTTCATCGTATTTGCCTTTTTGTCAAAGTCTGTCGGGTTTCTTTGTTTGCAAGGCTTATCCATTGTGGCATTTATTCTGTTTTCGGTGAAAATGCCAAAATCAGTCTTACTGAAGATGCTTCTCCTGCCGTTCGGATTCGTGCTGCTCGGCATTTTGCCTTTGGTCATTACCCGCGAGCCTGACTTGATAATGAAACTATGGAAGGGGTGGGGCGTTTCCTCTAACGGATTGCAGCAGTCGGAACTAATTCTGTCGCGCAGTTTTGCACTCACAACGGCCATGTATTGGTTTATTCTGGTGACATCGGTGCAGGAGTTGGTTTATATTTTCAGGAAAATAAAGCTCCCGGCATTGTTTATTGATGTGCTGCTGCTGGTTTACCGGAATATCTTTCTACTGCTTGGGGTCAGTAATCAGATTCACCGGACACAAACTTGCCGGATGGGATACAACAATGCCAGAAATGGCTACCGTTCTCTTGTTTCGTTGATGGGACAAACCTTCGTCTTGTCTTATTACCGCGCGGACCGGCAATACAACAGCGTCCTGACCCGGGGCTATCAGGGTGAATGGCCGGCATCGGTATTGCCGGTGAAATTTTCAAAGAACTATTTAGGATTGTGGTTTGGATTTCTGATTTTCCTTGCCGAAGGATTTATACTAATATAATATTGTTACACGAAAGATGCGGATTTGCACCGATTGGTGTGGTTGATACTAATGCTGATGTTGAATAGATTGGTGCATTTCCGTCCTTTCCGTGTTATGAGTTTGCTAAAACAAAAATAGAACCATTGCTCAGGTTAAATAACATATCGTATGCTTATCCTAACGGGACACAGGCTTTGTCAGACGTCAGCCTGACCGTCGGGCAAGGGGTGAAATGTGCCGTGCTGGGTAGTAACGGGGCCGGAAAATCCTCCCTGTTTACGCTCTTACTTGGACTTGTCAGGCCGCAAAAGGGGGAATACTTCTTAGCTGGAACGTCGGTCGGTTATAGCAAGAAAGAGCTGCAGATGTTGCGCCAGCGTGTCGGGATTGTTTTCCAGGATCCCGAACATCAATTGTTTACCTCCAGCGTGTATGACGAGGTGGCGTTTGGCCTTTCCAATATGGGATTGCCGGTAAGTGAAGTTCGTGAACGGGTAGCTGCGACACTGAAACAATTGCAACTCGAAGATTTGCAGCATCGTCCGCCGCATCTGCTCAGTTACGGGCAAAAGAAGCGGGTGGTGATTGCCGCCGTCATTGCTATGGATCCCGATGTGCTTGTGTTTGACGAACCCTCATCGGGACTGGATCCCGAATCGGCACAGATGATGACCGCGATTCTGAATGATTTACATAAAAAAGGAAAGACGCTGATTGTCTCGACGCACAGTGTGGATTTTGCGTGGAGTTGGGCGCAGCAAATTATCCTGATGAAAGACGGACAGGTGGAAGCCGATGATTCTCCTGAACAAATATTGGTCAATGCAGAGCTGATGAGTCGTTGCAAACTTCGCCAACCCGTATTGGTGGAGCTGTTTGAACGTCTTCATCCGCGTTTACAAACCGGAAACTATCCCCGTTCGGTGGAGGAATTGTCAAACCTGATAACAACGGCATTATGAACGGATTTATACTGGCCGGAACCAATAGCGGATGTGGTAAAACGACCATTACGCTTGGCTTAATGTCGTTGCTGAAAAAACAGGGATTGAAAGTGGCTCCATTCAAGGCAGGACCTGACTTTATCGACCCGGCTTTTCATCAGAAAGCAACCGGAGTGCATTCTTACAATCTGGATAGCCATCTGGTTAGTCATGATATGTTGCGCACCCATTTTTTAGAGAAAACAGCGGGGAAAGATATTGCTGTGGTCGAAGGCGTAATGGGGCTGTTTGATGGTATGGGGGAGCAGAGTGAAGGCAGTGCCGCCGATTTGTCTCGGATACTGAACCTTCCCGTAATCCTGGCGGTCAACTGCAAAGGAGCTTCGCAGAGCGTAGTGGCTACCGTGCATGGTTTTGCCACGCTTGATCCTTCGGTAAAGATTGCAGGCGTAATTCTCAATCATGTCCCGAATCACGAGCATTATCTTTTCCTGAAAAAAATGATCGAAAGTAAGACCGGAGTAGTCTGTATCGGTTACTTGCCTACCCGTCCGGATGTGGTGCTCGAGAGCCGTCATCTCGGCCTGATTCAGGCTACGGAAGTGGACTCGCTCAATGAAAAGATTGACAATCTTACGACGCTTTTTGAGCTGACCATTGATCATGACTCTTTATTGAAGGTGACACGATTGCCGGAAGTATCTTCTTTTGATAATAAGGATGCTTTTGCCAAATGGCATCGTGATCTTGCCGGATTGCGCGTTGGTGTGGCGAAGGACGAAGCATTTTCCTTTTATTATAAAAGCAACCTGGAGCTGTTGGAATTGCACGGTGCGGAACTGGTTTATTTCAGTCCGCTGCATGACAAAAATATTCCCATTAAGGCAAATGCTTTATACATCGGGGGCGGTTACCCCGAGGTTTATGCTTCCGGGCTTTCGGCTAACAATAAAATGCTCGATAGCCTGAAAGAGGCTGCTGAAACAGGGCTACCCATCTATGCCGAGTGCGGCGGACTGATGTATTTGACTGAAAATATCAGATTGCTTTCGGGCGAATGCATCCCGATGACGGGTATTTTCAATAGCACCTCGGCGATGACTAAACGTTTGCAAAGATTTGGATATTGCAGTGTGCAACTGGATGGGGCTGAGACGAGGGCGCACGAGTTTCACCACTCCGAACAGCTGACACCCGATGAGCCGAATTTTGAACTGGCCTATCAGGTCACCAAAGCCTCTAACGGTCGCCGATGGAGTTGCGGATTGCACCGTAAGAACGTTCTGGCAGCTTATGCTCACGTGCAGTTTCTGTCAAGCCCCTCGTTTTATCATAAAATCATAGACTTATGGACCAAACAAAATACACCATTTTAGATCCAACCAAGATCGAAGATCGCAGCTTCGAGATCATTACCGAGGAGCTCGGACACCTTACCTTGCCTGAACCGGAGGCTTCCGTGGTCAAACGGGTCATCCACACGACGGCCGATTTTGAGTACGGATGTATTACCGAAATTCACCCCGACGCGATCGAATCGGGACGGGCGGCTTTGGCTAAAGGCTGCATCGTCTATTGTGATACCAACATGATCGTGGCGGGGGCAAACAAACGGGTACTGAAAAGCCTCGGATGTGAAATCCTTACCTATGTGGACAATGCCGAAGTGGCTGCCGAGGCAAAAGCATCGGGTATCACCCGTTCCATCGTAGGAATCAATAAAGCCGCTTCGGATGAAAAAACGGCCATCTATGTAATCGGCAACGCGCCCACAGCTTTGGTGCGCATCTGTGAATTGATCGAATTGGGAAAAATCAATCCGGCATTGGTGATCGGTGTGCCGGTGGGATTCGTCGGTGCTGCTGAGTCGAAAGAGATGATTCGCAGAAAGGGCGTGCCGTATGTGGTGACCAACGGCCGAAAAGGCGGTAGTACCGTGGCCGTGGCGATCCTCAATGCGATCATGTACGGATTGAAAAGAGATTGAAATAGTCAACGATAACTTTTCCAAAGTTTCAAACTTTGGAAAAGTTTAAACAACTCCATATGCTTGCAACTAAATACATCAACGGGAAAACCTACCGGTGCGGATACACCACCGGTTCATGCGCTGCTGCGGCTGCCAAAGCCGCCACGGCATTGTTGTTGTGTGCCGAGTGGGAAGAGCAGGTGATTATCCAGACTCCCGCAGGCATAGAGTTGACACTCGATGTGCTGGAGCAGCAGAGTACACCCGACTTTGCCTACTGTTGCGTAGTCAAGGACGCCGGAGATGATCCGGATGTGACGCACGGCATACGCGTCTATGCCCGTGCCAGTCGGAATACGGAAAACCGGATCATAGTCAAAGGCGGTATCGGAGTCGGAGTGGTCACCAAAAGAGGCTTACAGGTATCGGTCGGTGAAGCGGCGATCAATCCCGGACCGATGAAAATGATCCTGGCAGAAGTGTCGGAGGTGTGTGGCGAGGATTGCGGCATTACCATCGAAATCTCCGTGCCTGAAGGAGTGGAGATTGCAAAAAAGACCTTCAATGAAAAGCTCGGCATTGTGGGCGGAATCTCCATTTTGGGAACCTCCGGTATAGTAAGCCCGATGTCGGACGAAGCCTTCAAAGAGGCATTGGCTCTCGAACTCTCGATGCAGAAAGAGGCCGGTCACGATAGTGTGATTTTTTCACCGGGCAATTACGGGGAGAACTTTATCGCGGAGTTTGCTGAGGTAGATCCTGAACGAATTGTCAAGACCAGCAACTTTATCGGTTACATGCTCCATCAGGCGGTGTTTTACCAAATGAAACGGGTGGTACTCGTAGGTCATATCGGAAAGCTGATTAAGGTGGCGGGCGGTATCTTCAACACCCATAGCAGCGTGGCCGATGGTCGTCGAGAGGTGATGGCGGCACACTATTTCCACAATACGAATGATGCAGCCGGATTCGCCCACATCATGCAGAGTAACACCACGGAGGAAGCCATCGAAGCGGTGCGCGACGATAGCTTTTTCCATTATCTCTGTGGGGAAATCCAGACCCGATGCGTTGATCATGTCAAGGGAAAACTGGAGGTGGAGGTGATTTTATTCGCTTTGGACAGAGGATTATTGGGTGTGACCGATGGAGCGGAAATAACTCTCAAGAACCATTTCAATAGTAAATTGTAAATGAACAAATAGTAAATGACAAAGTCTCAATTTATCTATATCTGCGGTATCGGCCCCGGCCATCCTGATTACATTTTGCCAGCGGTGTTTCGACGGGTTGCCGAAAGCGACCTGCTGATCGGGGGCAAACGCCACCTTTCACTCTTTGACTGCACGGGCAAGGAGACCATAGCGCTGTCGAATAACATCGACGATATTGTGTGTCGGCTGCGCCAACTGTTGCAGCACAATCCCGATGGGAAGCAGGTGACTTTGCTGGTTTCCGGCGATACCGGATTTCATAGTTTGCTTGGAACGATGGAGCGCTATTTTTCGTCCGAAGATTATGTGGTGATTCCGGGAATCAGTTCGTTCCAGTACCTCTTTGCCCAAGTGGGTATGAGCTACCATGACGCACACATTGCCAGCGTACATGGGCAGGATGCAGATGTGGTAAATCTGGTCAGAACGCATCCGAAGCTCTTTCTGCTGACCGATACCCACCGTTCTTGGAAGTATATTGCACAGTTGTTGTGTGATAACGGACTGGGGCATTGTCAGATGATCGTGGGGGATCGGTTCTCATATCCCGATGAGACTATTCTACGGAAAACGGCTCGGGAATTGGAGAATGAGGAGCATGAATTCGGATTGTGCTCGGTGATCATTCTCTACTCCTGAGGCTTGTTTTAAATAGTAAATTGTTGTCAATCCGACAAGCGGCCCGAAGCCGCAGTTCGGTGTGAGGCGCGAGCGATCAGTGGCTTCAGGCCGCTTGACGCGTGATTGATAAGATTTAAATAGTAAATGGTAAATGAATAAATAGTAAATCGGACACATCTATGAGCAATAAATATAGTACCCCCGGCATTCCCGACGACGAGTTTATCCGTGGTAAGGTGCCGATGACCAAAGAAGAAATACGTACACTCAGCATCGCAAAGCTGCGTTTGCAGCCCGGCGATCACTTTCTCGATATCGGTGCTGGAACCGGTTCGGTCTCCATCGAAGCGGCGCTACTTTTACCTGAACAGACCGTTTATGCCGTAGAGCACAATCCGGAAGCAGTCTCGCTGATCGGGCAAAACTGCGAAAAGTTCGGCGTCAATAATATAAAGGTAATCGCCGGAAAAGCACCCGAAGTACTTTCTGATGTACCGGAAGTAAATAAGGTATTTATTGGCGGATCAAGTGGTAATCTCCCTGCGATACTGGAGTGGATCATCGCTCAGGTAAAAGCCGATCTTACTCTTGTGGTGAATGCCATTACGCTGGAAACCCTGATGACAGCGCAGAGTTGGTTTGCAGATCGGGAGGATTTTGATACGGAGTTGAGCCAGGTAGCGGTTACTCGTTTCGAAGCGGTTGGTAAGTATTCGATGATGAAGCCGCTGACTCCGGTATTTATTTTAGTAGCGAGAAAGAAATAAGAAACAACATACCCATGCAAGGAACATTTTATGGAATAGGAGTAGGTCCCGGAGATTGCGACCTGCTCACCCTCAAAGCCGTCAAGGCACTGGCACAGGCCGACATCATCGCCGTGCCCGAAAGCTCCCGTGAAGCGGGGAGCACAGCGTACGACATTGCCCGTCCGCACCTGAAAGACGATGTGGAGATTCTTTCTCTCGAATTTCCGATGATACGGGATGTGGCACAACGGGAGCAATTCCGTCGCAACAACGCTCACCGCGTAGCCGAGCAACTCAATCAGGGCAAGCATGTCGCTTTCCTGACTCTGGGCGATCCAATGCTTTACAGTACTTACCTCTACTTGCTCGAATACCTGAAGCAGGATGGTGTGGAACCGGTTTCCATTCCCGGTATTTACTCCTTCAACGCCATCAGCAATATGCTCAATCTCCCGCTGGTAAAAGGTGATGAGAACATGGCGATAGTGTGCGCCATTGATGAGGAGAACTGGCAGACCTACCAGTCGTTCAACACACTGGTGCTGATGAAGGTCTCTGCTTATGCACCCTTGCTGTACAAGTTGCTGAGTGAAACGTCCGGTTGGGATTTCAGCATGGTGACTAATGCCGGTAAACCTTCTGAAGTGGTATCATTTGATTTTAATGATCTGAAGGACGGTGTGCATTATTTTTCAACCGTAATATTAAAGAAGAGGGGATAACGAATCGATGGGTTTTCATCTAACTCCCTTTTACTTCTTATGACTCCCATTAACTCCATTATAATGACAACTACCGTCTATTTCATCGGAGCAGGGCCGGGCGATCCCGAGCTGCTCACTCTCAAAGGCCACCGCATAATCGGTGAAGCCGATATCATCATCTACGCCGGTTCGTTGGTGAATCCCGAGGTGATTGCACATCGCAAACCGGATGCCCGTGTCTATAACAGTGCCGGAATGAACTTGCAGGAGATCACCGACCTGATGATCGAGGCAAAGGAAAAAAAGCTGTTGTTAGCTCGTGTCCACACAGGTGATCCTTCGATTTACGGCTCCATCCGTGAGCAGATCGAGGTGATCGAGCCACAGGGAGTTACCTATGAAGTGATCCCGGGCGTGAGTTCGTTCGTGGCTTCGGCAGCAGCGTTAGGCAAGGAGTTTACCGTGCCGGAGATTTCACAGACGGTGATCTGTACCCGCTTCGAGGGACGCACTCCTGTGCCCGATCTGGAGCAGATCGAACTGCTGGCGTCGCATCAGACGTCGATGGCTATTTTCTTATCTGTACAAATGATGGGCAGCCTGTGCAAGCGATTGATGACGCATTATCCTGCCAACACTCCCGTTGCTGTAGTGGAAAAAGCCACCTGGCCGGAGCAGCGCATCGTGCGGGGTACGTTAGCTGACATTGCCGGAAAGATCGAAGAGGCAGGTATCCGCAAGACGGCGATGATCCTCGTGGGTCGTTTCCTCGGTGAAGAGTACAACTACTCGAAGCTCTATGATGCCACATTTACTCACGAATACAGAAAAGGAACCAACGAATGATAGCCATTGTCGTCGTCACCCGCAACGCACTGGAACTGGCCAAACGCATTCAGTCCCATTTCCCCGACAGCAAGATATTTGCCCATAAAGTCCTGGGCTATGAGGGGGGAGAGGTGATCGAAGGCGATTTGAAAAGCTTTACCGGAGTGTTGTTTCAGCAATACGATTCGCTGCTCTTTGTGATGGCGATGGGGATTGTGATGCGTTGCATTGCCCCGTGGCTGCAACACAAATCGACCGATCCGGGTGTGGTGGTGATGGACGAAAAGGGCACATTTGCCATAAGCCTCTTGTCGGGGCACCTGGGCGGTGCCAATGAACTGACCCGCACTATTTCCGAGAGGGTCAATGCCATCCCGGTGATCACTACCGCGACCGATGTACAGGGGCTGCTTTCGGTGGATATGTTTGCCAAACAGCACGGGCTGATGATTACCTCATTCGATGAGGTGAAACGCCTGACTGCCATGCTGGTCAATGGCCGCAAACTGGCTTTGATCAATGAGACATCGTTGGCTTTGACCGCTTATGATTCGCCCGATGTCGCTGATGGACTCATTTATATTACCCATAAAAAAGAGGTGAGGAGCGAACTTCCTTTTGCCCGACTGCTGGCTTCCAATGTGGTGGCCGGAATCGGTTGCCGCAGAGGCGTACCGTCTGAGACGATCATTTCCTTTGTAGAAAAGGAACTGGAGAAGCTGGGACTTGATTTGCGCTGCATTCGTTCGCTGGCCAGCATTGACCTGAAGCAGGATGAAGCGGGTTTGCTCGAAGCCGCCCGACACTGGAATCTGCCATTGTCCTTTGTGACCAAAGAGCAGATCAATGCGCTGGAAACGGATTTCACCCGTTCGGAGTTTGTGCAGAGCGCCGTCGGAGTAGGAGGGGTGTGCGAACCGGCTGCATTCATCGTCGGGGGAGGCAAAGGACGCTTCCTGTTGCGTAAACAGGCCGGTAACGGAGTCACATTAGCATTGTTTGAGATCTTCAATTAAGGGAAGTCTCCGTGAGAGATGTTTATATTGAATGGTCTCATACGAGGCTGTGATCTTGAATCACACGAGCGTGTGATTGTGAGTCACGCGAGCGTATGATTATAAATCACACGAGCGTGTGATTCATTCTCCGATACTCATCGGAAAGTTCTCCCGACGGGAATTGGGAAATATTCCCAATGCCCATCGGGAATTAATCCTGATTAGAATTAATCAGACCATAGCGAAATAAGTAATCTATTTAATAGTTTAATAGAAAGAAGCAGCAAGACCTTCGCGTCTTTGCTCCTTCGCGTTTAAAAAATATGCAATCAAAAATATTCATCATCGGCACAGGCCCCGGCTCAATCGAATACATGAGTCAGCGTGCCATCAACGCCGTCAAAGCGTGTAACATCGTGGTAGGTTACAAGACCTATATCAACCTCATTCAGTCGTTGCTCGACGACAAAACCGTCGTATCATCGGGCATGCGCAAAGAGGTGGACCGTTGCGGCGAAGTCATCAATCTGGCTAAACAGGGCAATGTGGTTGGCCTCATCAGTAGCGGCGATGCCGGGGTGTATGGCATGGCGGGCATTCTGTTGGAGATGTTGGCCCAAAGCGGCGATGATATCGATGTGGAAGTAGTGCCGGGCATTACCTCTGCGCTATCGTCGGCTTCGTTGGCCGGAGCGCCGCTGATGAACGACTTCGCCGTGATCAGCCTCAGCGACCTGATGACTCCGTGGGAGGTGATTACCCACCGCATCGACAAAGCGGCAGAGGGTGATTTTGTCATCTCCCTGTACAATCCTAAAAGCAAGGAGCGTGTGGAGCAGATCGGTATCTTCCGTGAAATCGTACTGCGCCACCGCAAGCCCGAGACTCCCGTTGTCATCGTGCGTGATGCCATGCGCGAAGAGCAACAGGTGACAATCACTACGCTCGGTGAAATGCTGACTCATCACATCGATATGACTACGACGCTGATCGTCGGAAACTCGCAGACCTTTGTGCATAATGGCCGGATGATCACCCCGCGCGGTTACAAGATATGATCTGGCTGATAGGCGGCACGTCGAACGCTATCGAACTCACCAGCCGGATTGCGGATAAAAGTCTGCCTCTGCTGGTGACGGTCACCACCGGATATGGCGAATCGCTGTTCCGGTGCGAAGGGGTGGAGGTGCGCACAGGAGCATTGACACCGGAGGATATGACGGCTTTGATTCGGGAGAAATCGGTTTCGATGATTGTCGATGCCAGTCACCCCTTTGCCTATGTGGTTTCGGGAAATGCAATGGCGGTGGCAAAGCAAACCGGGTTGCCCTATCTCCGATTCGAGCGGGAGACCAACGAGGTTTCGGCAAATGCCATTTATGTCGATTCGTATGCCGATGCCTGCCAATACCTCCTGGATAAGCCCGGAAATGTGTTGCTGACCACCGGCTCCAAGAATCTGACGGACTTTGTGCCGTTGGGTGCCGATCGGTTGTACCCTCGCGTACTGCCCGTTCCGGCCGGACTGGAAGCTTGCAGCAAAGCAGGCATTGTTCCGTCGCATATCCTTGCAGTTATCGGACCTTTTTCCACAGAATTCAATTTGGCTACTATTCGCCAATATAACATCGCTTACCTTGTCACCAAAGACAGCGGCAACGAAGGCGGTTTTCCTGAAAAGCTCGAAGCGGCTGAACAAGCCGGCATCACGGCTGTTGTAATACGACGTCCGGCATTGGAATATCCGGCGGTTTTTTCGGGGTATGATGAGATTGTGGAGGTCATAAGTCATAAGTCATAAGTCGTAAGGCGTAAGGCGTAAGGCGTAAGGCGAAAAGCATAAGGTCAATTATTTACAGAATCCATCATTCCCTCATTTATTCATTCCCTCAATCCTTAAAATCATGGAAGGACTAATTCAACTATACACCGGCGATGGTAAAGGTAAAACCACCGCCGCATTCGGCCTTGCCATCCGCGCTGCAGGCCGTGATTTCAAGGTAGCCATTGTGCAGTTTCTCAAGACGGATGTGACGGGAGAGCTATTCTCCATCAAAAAGATTCCCAATATCCATTTCCAGCGGGTAAATACCAATCAGAAATTTACCTGGGAGATGAATGACGAAGAGCTTGCAGCTCTTGATAAGGAAACCAAAGAAGGCTTTAAAACGGCAGTCGGCATTGCTCAATCCAACCAATACGATATCCTGATACTGGATGAGCTCATCCACAGCATTGTCAAAGGATATGTAGCCAAGGAGGATGTGATTCGTTTCCTCAAAAACAAACCATTGGGACTGGAGATCGTGATGACCGGGCGCAACGCTCCGGACTGGTTGATCGATGTCGCTGATCTGGTGACGGAGATGAGATGTCTCAAACATCCGATGGAGCAAGGCGTTCCGGCAAGGGTAGGTATTGAGAGTTAATAGAAGAAAACGCCCCGAAAGGTCTTCTTCCGGGGCGTTTCTATGATCTGGCTATTTACAAATATCTGACTTCAGACCTGCTATTGTCCATTCGATTCGGTTCTTTTTAAAGCAAATTGCTAGCTAATTCGGATAACTTACTTCGTTCTCCTTTCAACAAGTTCACATGGGCAAAGAGGTCCTGTCCTTTCATCTTGTCAATCATATAGGCCAGTCCGTTTGACTCCGCATCCAGATAGGGGGAGTCAATTTGTTGAATATCACCTGTCAGTACCATTTTAGTCCCTTCACCGGCACGGGTGATAATCGTTTTGACTTCATGCGGGGTCAGATTCTGCGCTTCATCAATAATGAAGTAAGTTTCGCTCAGGCTCCTCCCGCGAATAAACGCCAACGCTTCGATTACCAACTGTTGACTGCTTTGCAGGTCTTCCAGTAGTTTGAAATCGGCAGAAGATGGATGAAACTGGTGTTTGATGACTGCCAGGTTGTCAAATAAAGGTTGCATATATGGTGCTACCTTCTGTTTCTCATCTCCGGGAAGAAAGCCAATGTCTTTATTTGCCAGCGAAACAATAGGGCGTGCTAAAAGGATTTGTTTGTAGTCCTGATGTTGTTTCAATGCTGCAGCCAGTGCCAGCAGGGTTTTACCCGTTCCAGCTTTACCGGTTAATGCTACAAGCTTAATATCTGGATCATTAAGAACTTCAAATGCAAAGCTTTGTTCTGCATTACGGGGTTCGATTCCATAGTTTTTTTCTTTTACAACCTTTCTGATCATTCGGCTGAATGGGTTGTATCTCACCAACACAGAAGAGCGAATGCTTTGCAGGATAAAGCATTCATTGGGTTGGATAAAGTTGGCAAATTCAAACTCAGACACCGGCACACCTTCTTTGGAGTGATAGATCTTATCAATTAAATCGGGATCAACATTGCTGAAGGTCTGTTCTTCCCGTTCAAAAATATCGACATTGGTAACTTTATCATTAATATAGTCTTCGGTAGGAATTCCTAGCGCACGGGCCTTCATCCGCAGATTGATGTCTTTGGTAATGAGTATTGTGTGCGTGGATTTTTTTCCTTTGATAAGTTGGATCGCAGCCGAAAGAATTTTATGGTCGGGAATACGTTCCTGAAAAACCTCCGAAACTTCCGGTTCGATATGGTCAGTGGCCATAATGAATAACTTCCCAAGACCGGTTCCCAGATCAGCCCCTTTCTTAAACATATCATTGTCAGCCAGGGCATCGAGTTGGCGGACAAATTCCCTTGCGTTGTAGTTGATTTGCTCCGAACCTTTCTTGAATTTATCCAGTTCTTCCAAAACGACAATGGGAATGTATAAATCGTTTTCCTGAAAATTCTCCAAACATTTGTAGTCGTGCAGAATAACGTTTGTATCCAGCACAAAATTTTTCTTTGTTCCCATAGTATATCGATTTAATTGGTGATATTTGCACCCAAATTACAATATTAATTGGAATAATTCTCATTTTCATATCAGATTTTTTAATGAATTACGAAGAAACGCTCGAATATCTCTATACCCGTTTGCCAATGTTTCAACGGACCGGAGCCAGCGCTTACAAGGAGGGCTTGGAAAACAGTTTAGCCTTAGATAGTTACCTCAGGTATCCGCATAAAAAGTACAGAACCATTCACGTTGGCGGAACGAATGGAAAAGGATCTACGTCTCATCTTTTGGCAGCAATCCTTCAGCAGTCAGGTTATAAGGTGGGGCTTTATACTTCTCCGCACCTGGTAGATTTTCGTGAGCGCATTCGTGTAAATGGAGAGATGATTGAAAAAGATTTCATTATTGATTTCGTAGAGAAGCACAAGGCATTTTCCGAAACTATTCATCCTTCTTTTTTTGAGCTTACCATGACCATGGCTTTCGACTATTTTGCACAGCAGAATGTAGATGTAGCAATCATTGAAGTCGGATTGGGAGGGAGATTGGATAGCACTAATATCATTACCCCGGATGTTTCAGTAATTACCAATATCAGCTTTGACCATGTGCAGTTTTTAGGTGATTCTTTACCTAAAATAGCTGCTGAAAAAGCCGGAATCATCAAAGCTGGTGTGCCGGTGGTGATTGGCGAAAGTGTAGAAGAGACAGAAGCTGTTTTTAGAAATAAGGCGAATGAGGTTTCCGCACCGATCTATTTTGCAGAACAAGAGAAGCCAATTGTAAAAGCGGAATCACAAACAAGTGGTGGATGGCTCTATACTACCCGTTCGTTTGGTGAGGTCTGGGGAGAGCTGGGTGGTTTATGTCAGGATAAAAATGCCACTACAGTTTTTCTGACATTGGAGATCCTGATTAAACAGGGATATAATATTCCTCAGAAAGCCATTATAGAAGGATTTGCAAAAGTAACATCATTGACCGGTTTACAGGGACGCTGGCAGAAACTGGGAGATACCCCTAAGATTATTTGTGATACCGCTCATAATGAAGGTGGAATTCAATATATTGTTCAGCAACTGGCGAATGAACAGTATGATACATTGCATTTCGTGATTGGTATGGTAAATGATAAGGACGTAAACAAAGTCCTTTCCATGCTGCCCCGCAATGCCCGCTATTATTTTACCAAAGCCGGAATTCCGCGTGCCCTGGATGCAAAAGAGCTGCAACAAAAGGCATTGGTATATCAGCTGGTAGGGGAGTCATTTTTGTCAGTTCCTGAAGCAGTGAACGCAGCTAAAGCAAATGCAGCAGAGAATGATCTGATATATATTGGTGGAAGTACATTTGTAGTGGCAGATGCTCTTCCGGTATTTAAGCCCACTGAATCTAAATAAACCGGAGAACATCCGAACATTAATGACGGATTGTTTGTTAAAATAATATCTGTTTAGAATGAGATTGCACACCGAGCGAGATGTAAAATACCCTACGTTGTCCCGTGGAAATCTTTGATTTAATGGGGTTTTTCTTCAAAACACAAGATTGGGTATTTACATATCGGATGTTAATGTGTTAAAATGTAATTTTCAACTACGATTTGACAGAAATATTGCCTGATTCGTTTTTATTTCTCGGAAAAATGACTTTTATTTGCATCATAAACCTCTAAAAAAGATATCAACGCCTATGAGATGACGCTTACACTGATTTTTTAAAGCTAACATCATGGAAAAATTAGTAAAGCAGACCGATGAGCAACTGGTTGCTCTGTTTGCAAGCGGAACGAATGAGGCATTTGATATTTTGCTTACTCGCCATAAGTCAAAAATCTACTCGTACATTTTTTATATCGTTCGTGATAAGGAACTGACAGAAGATATCTTTCAGGAGACTTTCATGAAGGCTATCATAACCATTAAACAGGGTCGTTATTCCGAGAATGGTAAGTTTGGTGCCTGGATTTCCCGGATTGCACACAACCTGATTATCGACTTTTTCCGTCAGGATAAAGATGAAAATTCGACCTCTTGTGAAGATAGTGGTGTGTTGAATAATTCGCGTTTTAGCGAAGGTACCATTGAGGATCAGTTGGTAAAACTCCAGATTCGTTCGGATATCCGTAAGATTATCCGTAATCTGCCAGATAACCAACGTGAAGTATTGATTATGCGCTATTATAAGAATCTTAGCTTTAAGGAGATAGCCGAAATTACAGGCGTAAGCATTAATACGGCTCTGGGTAGAATGCGTTATGCGCTGATTAATATGCGCCGCCTTGCTCAGGAAAATAATGTGATACTGACTTTAGATTAGTGTTTCAAGTAATATAAATATACAAAAGCATCTTTCTCATTCATTCTTTTGAATAGAGAAAGATGCTTTTATTTTTGAATGTCAGGATATTTATCGTACTAACGCCTTTACCTCATATTTTAGTCCTTCCATGGTCCTGAGATAGGCTTTGACAGAACCGATCAGAATCTTTGCTTCCACCAGAATGGGGACTCTGTTGTCATCATCTGTTACCCAGATATTCATATCTTCACCACCTTTAAATATACTTCCCTCGACCAAAAGTGCTGAGAATCTAATACATCGGTATTTCTTTTCGTCTTTATTTTTGACCACCTCTTTACCGAGATATCGCAGGAAAATAGGATAAACCTTACCATCAAGAATAATTCGCAACGGAAATTTTTCGTTGACTTTGTAGCGCTCAAAGTTTAAATTGCGGCATTGATAAATCAAAGTCAATACATCGAACACACTATTTGTGGATACTTGCAACGTATCTTTGAGTAATTTCGTTTTCGAATTCTTTATTGTGTAATATATGTGCTTATCCCTGGGTTTAAACGTATAGTTTTCATACACCTTGTTACTCCCTTCCAGGGTGTTTCTTTCTGCCCAAAGCGAATTGAAGGTGTCTATATCGACGTATGATTTGTAGTAATCCCTTACTTTGTACATCCAGTCGTACTTGGGAATTGTTTTGCCAACGGCTTCAAAAAAGTAAGCCGTCTTGCCTCCAAATGGTTTTTGATCGACAGAAAACTGTACCTCTCCGGCGTGCAGCCAGATCATTCCCAGGTTGTAGAATGCATTATAGGTAAGTTTCTCACCTGGTTGAAATGGACGGTTTTGGGCATTGGCAACTGTCAGGCATAAAAGCAGACATGCGACAAAGCTTTTTATTTTATGTGAGAATTCCATTTCTTATAAATCTGTTGAGTTAGCATTGTATTGTATAACGAGGATTTTGGTTGTTTGCTCGTCAATTCTGAACCGGTTATCCGTCCGTTCGCCTATAAGCCAAATGATCTTGTTTCCACTGCATAACACATTTGCTTCCTCTTTTTGCAAAAGACTAAACTTCCGATCTGAAAAATAATCGCTTAGCTTCTTACTGCCTTTCATTCCAAAAGGAACGAAACGATCTCCGATTTTCCATTTGCGCAGGGTGAGGGGAAATCTGACCTTATCGGCATCGAAGCAGCCAATCTCTTTATCTTTTGGGATGCTAAAATTTGCGGCCGGGATAATGTCAAAACTGAGATAGAAAGGTCGTCTCACTTTTTCTTCCGGAGACGGAATTGTGATTGAAACCTCATTTTCTTCCTTCTTTTTATCGATGATCAGCTCTTCACGATTCTTCACTAACCGATATTCGGTCGAAAAAAACTGTTTACCGGAAAGGCCATCCAGAGATTCGAATATTTCAGCACAAACTGTACTGTTAAAACCAAACGGGCTTAATAATTCAAATAAAATGGTTTGGGCAAAAGGCGATTTTTTTAGCTCAGGAATTGAGATATAGGTCTTTCCTGAGACAGAATGGATCAGATTTCTCCTTTGCTTTTCAATTTCGGAGAAATAGACCTCTGCCGTATCACTCAAATAACAGGAAGTCTGTATAATCGTTTCCTTTATAGATGGATTAAATTGTTGTAACAGCGGTAATACTTCCAGTCGGATTTTATTCCGGGTATAGAGCGTTTCGCTGTTAGTGCTGTCGTGGACGAAAGAGAGATTGTTTTGTTCGATATATTCTTCAACTTCCTGACGGGAGACGCAAAGTAACGGACGAATGATTTTGCCATTGACTGGTTTCATCCCTGACAGACCGCGAATTCCGGTTCCCCGGATCAGGTTAAGCAAAAAGGTCTCAACCGAATCGTCTTTGTGGTGGGCAACAGCAATGACTTCTGCCTTGTATTGAATACGCAACTCTTCAAACCATTGGTAACGAAGTTCTCTCGCGGCCATTTCGATGGATACTTTTTGCTCAGCAGCAATCTTTTCAGTATGAAAATCAATTACCTCCAGTGGTACATCCCACCTACCGCACAAATCACGTACAAACTCTTCGTCACGGTTTGATTCTTCTCCCCGAAGGTGAAAATTGCAGTGAGCAGCAATACATTCATATCCCGCTTCTTTCAGATAATGTAAGAGTGCGACGGAGTCGGCGCCTCCGCTAACGCCTGTAATCACTTTTACACCGTCCGGTAATAGTTTGTTTTGCTGAATATATGCTTTGACCTTTAGTTGCACCCTTATGTTATTTAGACTGCAAAGGTAACGACATTCGGCCATCTTCCTGAAGGATTATTCAAGTTTTTGTATGATTTACCTGATTGGATTTGCTCGTTGTAATGAGTCACTATACTACACAACTAAAATGCCTCAGACGGTTACCGGTGTGGAAAAAGTAAAGCAAACTATCACAATCAGCAAATAAGAGCCTGATAAAAAGCGAAAAGAGGTTGTCTCCTAAACAGGAGACAACCTCTTTTCGCTTTTTGTGTTATGCTATATTTTCCTGAAGAACGTAGTAATTCGAATGCGTTTCATTAAATCTTGGTTTCCTGATAATCGATTTTACAATTTTCCCTGCTTGTATTTTATAACGATCTTTTCCAGTAAAGCATCTTCGCTTATTGAATCATATTCCATCTTAAGATTTTCCCGGAAGAGTAATCCCACTCCATACCAGAATGTGGCCGGAACTTTCCCTTTGTAGGTCTTAATCAAATCATAAGCACTCTGGTCAGTTTCACGGGCAATAAGCTTGAGTAGAAGCTTTCCCTGAGAGAATGACATATTCCGGACTTCCTTTTCAAATTGACCAAAAAGCTCTTTTTCTTTTTCTTTGATCATTTGTTTTCTTACACGATTGTCAGAAACTGTAGCCAGTTTTTTATTTAAACTATCAATCACCTGTCTGGTTTTGAGAGCGTACGGATAAACCTTTTTGAAGTTACGGATGGTTCGGTAATTGTCTATCAGGAAGCGACGGTCGTCCTCTTTGCGGCGTTTGTCTGTCAGGATTTGCTCTCTTGCTTTTTGCATTTCCTGAATCTCTTTTTTGATAATGCTGTCTTCAACGGGTGGAGGCGGTGTCGTTAATGCTTCTAGTAGTTTCTCGACGGCCTGAGCTACAGCTGTATCCTTCTTTTCGGCAAGCGGGATTTCTCCCAAATCCTGAGAAGTGTTTTCTGTTTTATCGGTAAGATCGGGCTGGGGGATGTCAATGGTTTTCATTATCTCTTCCACCAGCTTTTTTGTCTCTTCTGTTTTTTGTTGGGGTTGAGGTGGCAGCGGGTTTTCTTGCTCTGGTTGAAGCTGCAGCTCAAACTGATTATCTTCATCTTCCTTCGAAAATAATTCCTTATTCAGCTTAAAACTAAGTACCACTACAAACGTTACGTGTAGAGCTATAGATACAAAAGCAGCAATTAAGTTATATCGGTTTCTTCTGAAAAAATTCATTTTGATGCGTGCTTCATTCAGCGTCGGTCTGGTCCGGCTATTCTGAAAATGGATGCAAATTTAGCCATTTATTTTCCGGTAAAATAATTCCAAAGGATTAAAGAAAGTAGAATTGTTAATTTTTCGCAGTTACCGGCAGCAAGGCTCACGGAGTGCTATAAAAAATGGCCTTCCGTTGCCGGAAAGCCATTGTATGAAAAGGCGAAATGCCAGATTAGAATTCGCAGTTTTTCGGAGTTCTTGGGAAAGGAATAACGTCGCGGATGTTTGACATGCCGGTTACGAAAAGCAACAGACGTTCAAATCCGAGTCCGAATCCTGAGTGTGGGGCTGAACCGAAACGACGGGTATCAAGATACCACCACATATCTTTCATCGGGATCTCCATCTCTTCGATGCGTTTTGACAGTTTATCGAAGTCTTCCTCACGCTGAGAACCACCTATGATCTCTCCGATTTTCGGGAAAAGTACGTCCATCGCACGAACGGTTTTTCCGTCTTCGTTTTGCTTCATATAGAAAGCTTTGATCTCTTTCGGGTAGTCGGTCAGGATAACCGGTTTTTTGAAGTGTTTCTCCACCAGGTAACGCTCGTGTTCTGATTGGAGGTCTGCGCCCCAGTAAACCGGGAATTCGAACTTCTCACCACTTTCTTCGAGGATTTTAACCCCTTCAGTATATGGCAAACGAACGAAGTCGTATTCAATGACAAATTTCAGACGCTCAATCAACTCTTTGTCGTACATTTCCGACAAGAAGTTCAGATCATCGATACAGTTGTCTAGAGCGTATTGGATCAGATATTTGATGAATTCTTCAGCCAAATCCATGTTTTCTTTCAGCTCGTTGAATGCGACTTCCGGCTCAATCATCCAGAACTCAGCCAGGTGTCGTGGTGTATTGGAGTTTTCTGCGCGGAAAGTTGGACCAAATGTGTAAATAGCACCCAGAGCCATTGCACCCAGTTCTCCTTCAAGCTGACCTGATACAGTCAGGTTTGCGCTTTTTCCAAAGAAGTCCTGAGTATAATCGATTGCTCCCTCTTCAGTACGGGCAGGATTATTTACATCCAGCGTGGTTACCTGGAACATAGAACCGGCACCTTCACAGTCTGAAGCAGTAACGATTGGTGTATGCAGGTAAAAGAATCCTTTTTCATTAAAGAATTTATGGATAGCGAATGCCATGTGGTGACGTACACGCAGTATAGCTCCGAATGTATTGGTACGTGGGCGAAGGTGTGCGATTTCACGCAGGAACTCCAATGAGTGACCTTTTTTCTGAAGCGGATAGGTTGTTGCATCAGCTGAACCATATACTTCAACTCCGTTAGCGTGGATTTCTACAGCCTGACCTTTGCCGTGTGATTGTACCAAAGTTCCGTTAATGCTTACACATGAACCTGTGGTAATGACTTTCAGCAGTTCTTCGTCATAATGCTCGTTGTCAACAACGATCTGTACATTATTTATAGTAGAACCGTCATTCAGGGCGATGAAACTCACCTGTTTGCTACCGCGTCGGGTACGAACCCAACCTTTTACGTTTACCTTAGCGCCGAAATCTTCGCGTTTCAGCAGGTCAACGATTTTAGTTCTACTGATACTCTCCATAATGATTACGATTGAAATATGTTTGTTGTAATTTTAATTGTCACTGATTTTTGTCGATTTGACGCAAATCGTTTGCGAAATTAACGAAAAACCGACAGAAACGAAAAAAAAATAACCGCAAAGATCGCTTATTGGCATTACATTCGGCTTTAAATATTTGTCAGTGACAATATTTCAGGCTTCATGCGCACACCCGGCGCTCTTTGCGGTCGTTTATCTGATGAAATTCATTATTCAAAAGCGCCCATGCGAAGCATGTTGACTTCCTGTTGTGTCAGGTATCTCCAGCGTCCACGTGGAAGGTTCTTTTTAGTTAAGCCGGCAAAGTAAACTCGGTCAAGTTTCATCACGCGGTAACCGAGGTGTTCGAAAATACGACGAACGATACGGTTTCTTCCTGAGTGAATTTCGATTCCGACTTCTTTACTGGATTCTTCGTTGGCGTAGCTGATAGCGTCAGCGTGGATTTCTCCGTCTTCCAGTTCGATTCCGTCAGCAATTTTCTGCAAATCTTCCATTGGAATATCTTTATCTAACCACACGTGGTAGATTTTTTTCTTCAGGAATTTCGGGTGCATCAGTTTTGATGCCAGGTCACCGTCGTTAGTCAGCAATAAAACACCGGTTGTGTTTTTATCCAGACGACCTACCGGATAAATGCGTTCGTGACATGCCTCTTTTACCAGCTCCATTACAGTGGTACGTGCCTGTGGATCATCAGCAGTTGTTACGCAATCTTTCGGTTTGTTGAGCAAAACGTAGATTTTGCGCTCCAGTTTCACCGCGTCATCGTGGAAATGGATCTGATCGTAACGGTGAACTTTGGTTCCCAGTTCGGTAACCACTTCACCATTTACTTTCACCACACCGGCCTGGATAAATTCATCCGCTTCACGACGTGAGCAAATACCAGCGTTAGCCAGGAATTTGTTCAGACGAATAGGCTCGTTTGGATCGGTGATTGTATCGTTGTATTCAACCTCTTTCGGTTTTACGAACGGTTCTCTGTTGAAACGGTCATTTCTCTGGAAGGGTCTGCCACCGGGACGGTTTCCACCACCACGGTTATATCCTCCTTGTCCGCCGCCAAAATTGCGGTCACGGTTGAAAGGACGGTCATTGCTTCTTCCGTCTCTGTTATTGTATCCGCCTTCGCGGTTAAACGGTTTACGTGGTCTGTCGAATCCGCCTTCGCGATTACCTCCCTCGCGGTTGAATCCACCTTCACGACGGAATCCGCCCTCACGGTTGCCACCTTCGCGGTTGTATCCGCCTTCACGACGAAAACCTCCTTCGCGGTTACCTCCTTCACGATTGTATCCACCTTCGCGACGGAATCCGCCTTCGCGGTTACCTCCCTCACGATTGTATCCACCCTCGCGACGGAATCCACCTTCGCGGTTACCTCCTTCACGATTGAATCCACCTTCGCGGTTGTATCCACCTTCACGACGGAATCCACCCTCACGGTTGCCACCTTCGCGGTTATATCCGCCCTGGCGTTGTTCGTATCCACCTTCACGGCGTGGGCGTTCGAAACGGTTACCATCTCTGTCTCCGCCTTGTGACGGGCGCTCGAAACGGTCATTTCTGCGTTCGTAACCTCCATCATTCCTTCTTTCAAATTGACGTCCGCCTGAAAATTGAGAGTTCCCTCTCTCGTAATTGTTACCCTCACGGTTTACATCTTTGTTGGCTGAGCCAATCCTTGGACGCTTGTGTTCTCTTTCTGTCTTCATTTGTAAATTAAATTAAATATTACGGGCCTCTCGGCTTTGTTGTCTTTGTGTTTTATATAACGGTATAAATTAGATTCCTGTATAATTGTGCGGTGTTATTTTTTTAAGCTCGTCTTTAATCGCCTCACTTACATTCAATGTGTCGATAAAGCGATGGATAGAAGATTCGTTCACCTCTTCATTGGTACGGGTCAATCCTTTCAATGCCTCGTATGGTTGTGGATAACCTTCACGACGAAGAATAGTCTGGATGCCTTCAGCAACCACGTTCCAGCAACCTTCGAGGTCAGCCTGTAATGCTTTTTCATTCAGCAACAGTTTGTTCAGCCCCTTCAATGAGCTCTGGAATGCGATCATCGTGTGAGCAAACGGAACACCCACGTTACGCAATACGGTTGAGTCGGTCAGGTCGCGCTGCAAACGTGAAATAGGCAATTTGGTTGCCAAATGCTCCAGAATTGCATTTGCGATACCGAGGTTCCCTTCCGAGTTCTCAAAGTCGATAGGGTTAACCTTGTGCGGCATGGCTGAAGAACCTACTTCACCGGCTTTGATTTTCTGTTTGAAGTATTCCATCGAAACATATTGCCAGAAGTCGCGGTTCATGTCAATCACGATGGTGTTGATGCGTTTCAAAGCATCGAACAAAGCAGCCAGATTGTCGTAGTTTGAAATCTGTGTGGTGTAATCTTCGCGGATGATACCCAGTTTTTCGCTCAGGAATTTCTCGCCGAAGGCTTTCCAGTCGAAAGAAGGGTATGCAACGGTGTGAGCGTTGAAGTTTCCGGTAGCACCACCGAATTTACCGCTGTGAGGAACTGCTTTCAGTTGCTCCAGTTGTTTTTCCAGACGGTAAACAAATACCATCACCTCTTTGCCCAGACGGGTAGGAGAGGCAGGCTGTCCGTGTGTTTTTGCCAACATCGGGATTTCTTTCCATTCGATGGCGAATCCTTTTAACGTCTCAATCAGTTTCTCCAGCAATGGAATGTAGATTTTATCTACCGCCTCTTTGATAGAAACCGGGATTGATGTGTTGTTGATATCTTGTGAAGTCAGTCCGAAGTGAATAAACTCTTTGTATTCCTGAAGACCTAAGATGTCGAATTTTTCTTTGATGAAATATTCTACGGCTTTTACGTCGTGGTTGGTAACCGACTCGATAGATTTGATTTTCAGAGCATCTTCTTCGGTAAACGAACGGTAGATTTCTCTTAATGGCTCAAATTTGTCGGCTGAAATATTACGTAATTCCGGTAATGGAAGCTCGCAAAGTGCGATAAAGTATTCTACTTCAACCAGTACGCGGTAACGGATTAGTGCAAACTCTGAAAAGTATAGGTCTAAAGCTTCTGCTTTGTCTCTGTAACGCCCATCAACGGGTGAAATAGCGGTTAATGAATTTAATCTCATAAATTAGGTTCTATTACCCTGCAAATTTAATGCTTATTTGTCGGAAAATACGATGGATAGAGACTTTTTTGTAGAAGTTTGTATGAAAAATTTGGAGGTTTGCGGAAAAGTCGTACCTTTGCATCGCTTTTGAGAAATAAAGCTTCTTAACAAATCGGGTTCATAGCTCAGCTGGTTCAGAGCATCTGCCTTACAAGCAGAGGGTCATAGGTTCGAATCCTATTGGACCCACGATTTACAGGAGAATTTACTCCAAATGTTCATCTTAGTTATTGCAAAATCGGGTTCATAGCTCAGCTGGTTCAGAGCATCTGCCTTACAAGCAGAGGGTCATAGGTTCGAATCCTATTGGACCCACGATTTACAGGAGGATTTACTCCAAACGTTCATCAAAGTTATTGCATAAATCGGGTTCATAGCTCAGCTGGTTCAGAGCATCTGCCTTACAAGCAGAGGGTCATAGGTTCGAATCCTATTGGACCCACGATTTACAGGAGAATTTCTCCAGACGTTCATCAAAGTTATTGCATAAATCGGGTTCATAGCTCAGCTGGTTCAGAGCATCTGCCTTACAAGCAGAGGGTCATAGGTTCGAATCCTATTGGACCCACGATTTACAGGAGGATTTACTCCAAACGTTCATCAAAGTTATTGCATAAATCGGGTTCATAGCTCAGCTGGTTCAGAGCATCTGCCTTACAAGCAGAGGGTCATAGGTTCGAATCCTATTGGACCCACGATTTACAGGAGAATTTCTCCAGACGTTCATCAAAGTTATTGCATAAATCGGGTTCATAGCTCAGCTGGTTCAGAGCATCTGCCTTACAAGCAGAGGGTCATAGGTTCGAATCCTATTGGACCCACGATTTACAAGGAGTATTACTCCCACTCATTCAACAAAACAAATATTGGGGCTCATAGCTCAGCTGGTTCAGAGCACCTGCCTTACAAGCAGGGGGTCATAGGTTCGAATCCTATTGGGCCCACCACCAATTGGAAAGTCTTGCAGTTTTTGCAGGACTTTTTTTATATACTAAGAGCCTGTTTAAATTTTATTGCTCGACTTTTTAAGGGCTGTTTCGAGGTAGATTTTTTGCTTTTATCACGCAGATTTAGCGGGCTAAATCAAGGGGGAAAAGTGAAAAATATACCCTAAAGAGGCTAAAAAAGGAGCAAAGAAAGGAGTTTTATCTCCTTATATGAAAATGTTTCGGTAAAATTTAAACAGGCTCTAAACATTCAACGGATATGGAATTTTCATTAGAGGGGCGCGAATTTATTGAGCTGAACAAGTTGCTGAAGATACTTCGCCTGGTAGAGAGCGGTGGTATGGCTAATACCGTGATTGTTGAAGGTTATGTGAAACTGAACGGTCAGGTGGAATTTCAGAAAAGAAAAAAGCTGCGGGCCGGAGATCAGGTTGATTTTGACGGTCAGGTGCTGATAGATATTACTGCGTAATTGATTTCAGCGGCATACATTGATTCGATTGGATGATAGATACGATTATATTGTCTCGTTGTGGCTTCAGATGAGTGCGTTAGTCTTGCGCTAATATTGCCGTAACACGCTTTAAAGCGATAGCGTTCTGGTATAGTTGACTACGCGACATGCGGCTTGAAGCCGCTGAACGCTCTGTCGCATTCCGACAAGCGGCCTGAAGCCGCTTGTCGGATAGATAGCACAATATTAGATATGATGATTGCGGAAAGGTTGTATGTTTGCATTTCTTCAATCTTTATAAAGATATTCATTAAGCAAAAAAAGAGCGGATTCCAAACCGGAATCCGCTCTTTTTGCATTATACTGTAACGACAGATTAGTCTTCGTTTTCTTCAACTACTACGAAATCTTCAGTCAGGTAAGACGCCGGCAACAGGCGGCAATTGTACTGAGAAGCCATGATTTCACCGTAAGCACCGGCAGAACGCATAGCGATCAGGTCGCCACGTTTTGTTTTGTTCAGGTCAAGCGCTTTCGCGAAAGTATCAGACGATTCGCAGATAGGACCTACTACGTCGTAAGCTTCCATTTCACCTTCAGAGGTGATGTTTTCGATTTTGTGGTAAGCCTGGTAAAGAGCCGGACGGATAAGATCGGTCATACCGGCATCTACGATAGCGAATTTCTTATTTACACCCTCTTTTACGTAAAGCACTTTGGTGATCAGGCTACCGCACTGACATACGATAGAACGTCCTAATTCGAAGTGAACGCCTTGTCCTGCACGCAGTTTCAGGTGTTTGTGGAAAGTTTCGAAGTATGCAGCGAATCCCGGGATTGGGTTCTGTTCAGGCTGTTGGTAGTCGATACCTAAACCTCCACCTACATTGATTAATTCCAGTTTTACATTGCGGGCTTCCAGTTTGTCTTGTAGTTCGTTGATGCGTACGCAAAGGCTTTTGAAGTTGCCCATATCCAGGATTTGAGATCCGATGTGGAAGTGCAGACCGATCAGCTTCAGGTTTTTCATTGAAGCGACCACATCAATTACATGATCCATGTGAGAAAGGCTGATGCCGAATTTGTTCTCTTTCAGACCGGTAGTGATATAGTGGTGAGTGTCAGCAGCTACGTCAGGATTGATACGCAATGCGATTGATGCTACTTTGCCTTTTGCTTCAGCCAGTTCGTTGATTACTTCCAGTTCTGGAATTGACTCAGCATTAAAGCAGAAGATGTCGTGATCCAAACCAAGATTGATTTCCCAGTCGGCTTTACCTACACCGGCAAAAACGATTTTGTTTGCAGAAAAACCAGCTTTCAATGCAGCCAGGATCTCGCCGCCGCTCACGCAGTCAACGCCCAATCCCTGCTCACGGATGATTTTGAGCAATTTGGGGTTAGCGTTCGCTTTGATTGCATAGTGTACGTGGAAGTTATCGTATTTATTGCTTTCCTGATTTACAACGTCAAGCGTTTCACGAAGCAAGTCCGTATTGTAGAAATAGAACGGAGTCTGTAATTTCTTAAAATTCTCTACGGGGAAATTTCCTTTAGTATTCATCTTTAGAAATATAGTTTTTATTGTTATTTACCTGAGTATATTTGAAAAATACCCCTTCTTGCGGAAGGGGTAGAGATATGATTACTTGTTATCTTCAGCAAACAGGTTGTCGCTCAATGCCTGGAGGGCGCGTTTCTTGTCGTCAGCCTGTACCAGGAATGAGATGTTGTAGTCGCTACCACCGTAAGAGATCATACGAACCGGGATTCCTTTTAATGCGTTCACCACTTTGGCCTCGAAGCCGAGGTTGGTCCATTGCAGGTCACCGGTTACACAGATGATCACCATGTCCTTGTCAACGGTTACGGTTCCGAGTTTTTTCAGATCGTCAACGATTTCCTGAAGGTTTTTAGCGTTGTCGATCGTTACCGAAACTCCAACCTCAGAAGTGGTTACCATGTCAATCGCTGTCTGATACGATTCGAATATTTCGAATACTTTACGGAGGAAACCGTAAGCCAGCAACATGCGGCCCGATTTGATTTTGATAGCGGTAATACCATCTTTGGCAGCTACCGCCTTGATTTTATTAGGTTCCGATTCGTTGCAGATCAGTGTGCCCGGAGCTTTAGGCTCCATGGTGTTCAGCAAGCGAACAGGGATGTTAGCCAATGCTGTTGGCAGGATACAGGTCGGGTGAAGGATTTTCGCACCGAAGTATGCCAGTTCAGCTGCTTCGTCGAAGTTCAGCACGCGAACCGGAGTGGTTTTATCCACGAAGCGAGGGTCGTTGTTGTGCATACCGTCGATGTCGGTCCAGATCTGAACTTCGTCAGCTTTAACCGCAGCTCCCAGCAATGAAGCGGTGTAGTCACTACCTCCGCGTTGCAGGTTGTCGATCTCGCCATAAGCGTTGCGGCAAATGAATCCCTGAGTAATGTAGATTTCAGAATCAGGTGTGTTTTGCAGCTGGATAGCGATTTTTTCCTTGATGTAGTTTAAGTCCGGCTCTGCATTTTTGTCTGTACGCATAAAGTCAAGCGCAGGAAGCAAAGCGGCTTTAATGCCGGTCTCTTGCAGATAGTTTGTCACCATCGCGGTTGACATCAATTCGCCCTGTGCCAAAACCACTTTTTCCTCGAACATGGTAAACAGATCCTGGGTCAAAGCGCGGATATCGTTGAAGATGCCTTTTAATACATCCAGTGTCTTCTTCTTATATTCCTCTGTTGTAAACAATTCATTAACTACACCTGCATATTTCTTCTCCAGGTTGTTGATGATCTCGCTTGCAGCATCCGGGTTCTTTTTGTAAAGATAATCGGAAATTTCAACGAGGGTGTTGGTTGTACCCGACATGGCTGACAGGACTACGATTTTTTTATCGCCGTCACAGATCAATTTGGCCACATCTTTCATTCTTTGTGCAGAACCTACAGAAGTGCCACCAAACTTTAAAACTTTCATTTTTCGTTGTAAATTAAGAGGATTGTATGATTATATAAAAAACCGCATTCGCTATGATCGTCCGATCTGTTCCTGCGGTTTATCTTTTCTGACTCAAAAAGTCGTGCAAATTTATAACAAATAATTGATTTACAAAGATGAGTGTTCCGATATAATCAGCTGTTCATCTTCGCAGATCATCACTTTTCCGGGGAATTCTTTCACGAAACGGTGGTTGTGCGTGGTCATGATTACCGCGGTGCCGGTTTCGCAAATGCTTTGCAGGAGCTGTACGATCTGATCCCCTGTTTGCGGGTCGAGGTTGCCGGTCGGCTCATCGGCCAGGATGATGTCCGGATGGTTGAGCAGGGCACGGGCGATCACCACACGCTGTTGCTCTCCTCCCGAAAGTTCATGTGGCATCTTGTTGTCCATAAACTTCATACCCACCTGTTGCAGCACTTCGTTGATGCGGTGGCGGATATCCTCCTTGTTTTTCCAGCCGGTCGATTTGAGCACAAACCGAAGGTTCTCAAATACGGTACGGTCGGTCAGCAACTGGAAGTCCTGAAATACGATCCCCATCTTGCGGCGCAGGTACGGTACCTGTTTGCGCTTCAGGTGGCGCAGGTCGTACCCAAGTACGCTGGCAACGCCATTCTCAAGGGGCACATCAGCGTACATGGTTTTGAGCAGACTACTCTTTCCGGAGCCTACCTTGCCGATGACGTAGAGGAATTCACCTTTGCGCAATTCCAGTTCTACATTTTTCAGAACAACGTTGTCCTGACGGGAAATATCTACTCCCTGGTAATGTACCAATACTTCCATGAGGATCTCAGTATGAGGTGCAGGATTAAGTTTGACGAACTATTCTTTGTGACGTTTTTTCAGCTCCATAGCCAGGTCTTCGATGCGGTGGCCTTTGCTGGTCAGCAATACGATCAGGTGGTAGATCAGGTCAGAAGCTTCGTAAAGGAACCCTTCGTCGGTACCGTTGGTCGCTTCGATAACAGTCTCTACAGCCTCTTCGCCTACCTTCTGCGCCATGCGGTTTACCCCTTTTTTGAAAAGAGAAGTGGTGTAAGAACCTTCAGGCATCTCTTGGTGACGACGGGTGATGAAGTCCTGCAAGTATGCGAGGAACTGGATCGGGTTTTCGTTGATCTCTTCGAAGCAGGTATCCGCGCCAGTGTGGCATACCGGGCCTACCGGATTTACCTTGATCAGCAATGTGTCGTTGTCGCAATCTACAGCGATATTTTTTACCAACAGGAAGTTTCCGCTTTCTTCACCTTTCGTCCAAAGACGATTTTTAGTGCGGCTGAAGAAGGTTACTTTGCCGATTTCTACTGTTTTCTGATAAGCAGCTTCGTTCATGAAACCGAGCATCAATACCTTGTTGGTCTGTTCATCCTGGATGATGGCGGGAACCAATCCCTCCATTTTATTAAAGTCGATCATAATTGTCTATTAGTTTGCTTGCAGGCGGCAAAGATAGTCATTTTTAATGGACAGCGGAAAGTTTGACTGGATGAATCGGTGGGAGAGGGAGTGGTTTTTGTCAATGCAGGAGTGTTGTCGGTATATGCCGGACTCAGCTCTGGCATTATGTATCGGTCACACTTACGGGGTTGTGCGGTTGTGGAGTGTCGCAGGCGTCGGTCTTTAGTCGGGTGGTAAGATGAAAGAGAAAGGAATATATGTTCATTGATGGTAGTCACTTGTGGGTGCAGCGTCCCGATAGCTATTTAACCGCTGATTCCAATCGGATATTATCGCGGTTATCACATAGCCCGCAGAAGAACATTCTTTGCAAGTATTGAGCTTTACTTGCTGATTGTGATAGTTTGCGCTATGCAGAGAATGATCGCGGATGATCGGACGAGTATCGGAGCAATATCGGAGGAGTATCGGAGCAGTAGATTACCCCGGTAAGGTAAATCTGTTGTTGGGTAGGGTAATTTCCGTATGTTTTCCGGAGATTGGTGGCTTTCTTCTCCGCATATACTCTCTACTGTCGGGTTTAAATGAAAAACATCCGACTGAAGCGGTGTGCTTTAGTCGGATGTTTTTTGTTTGGTAAGGCCGGTGGCCTTGATTATTCACGACGTAGGCCGGAGCCATACGCCGAACGGCTTACTGCGGTTTTGATTGTTTATCGGTTGTAAATCAGGCTACGCCGAACGGATAGATGGTTATTTATTCTTCCACGGGTTTTCACCCGTGGTTATTCAAATTAAAGTCCTTCAGACTTTTGCTCACGCATTGTATTAACCTTAAAGATTCAATTGTAAAGGTTGCTAAGAATGTTAACCCATACTAAAACCAGTAGAACCCTAATAATAAAAAAAACGCTCACTTTTCAATCCTGTGAAAAGTGAGCGTTTTATGCTTGCAATGACACTTTATGCGGTTATTTTAAGTATGAAGCGGCAACCTTTTGTGTAAGTCGGATCAAGTGTCAGACTGCCATTTAATTTCATAGCAATCAGAGAGCAGATAGGCAATCCAAGACCATCACCCTGTGTAAGATCCTTAATGCCGCTGAACGGTTTGAATATTTCTTCGCGTTGTTCAGCTGGAATTCCCGGACCTGTATCCGTAACAGAAAACTGGAAGACATGAGCTGCACGTTTCTTAAATTCGAGAGTAATTTTCCCGCTTTCAGTATGATAAGCTGCATTTCGCAGTAAATGATTCAATAGAAAAGTCAGTTGTTCGGTGTTGGTTTTCAATTGAAGAGCAGTCACATCAAGTGAAGTGGTAACGCCTGTTTTCAACTCTCCTTTAATTCCGCTTATCAATTCATCACACAATTTACCGACATTACAATTGTCATTGAGTTCATATGTTTCTGATAAAGAATTTTCCAGAGTTGTAAGATCCTGGATATGTTTACTAAAACTCTTCAATGCGCTGATTTGTACGCTCAAATGTTGAGCTCCTGTTATCCTGCCGGCTGATTGATCCAAAGCATCCAATGCCGGAGCCATCTGAGCTGAGATGTTATTGATAAACTGAGATTTCAGTTCATTGTGTTCATTAGCAATGCGGATTGTTTTTTTCTGCCGGGCAATTACCGCCAGATTACGAATCATCAATACGATAAGAATTGCAAGACCTGCTGCAAGAATTACGATCAGAGTAATCAGTCCACCGATAATGTGCTTTTTAGTGGCTAACGCGTCATCCTTTTCCTTTATCGTTTGCAGGCTTTCGTTGTATTTCCTTTTAGCGACACTCAGTTCGTCCTGAGCATTCATTGTTTTTGCAGTTTCAAGCCATGCAATCAGCTTGTCATAAGTACGAGCTACGAGTGGTGCATTGTTGGCGCGGGTAGCAACTCCGATCAGCGTTTTGTAACATGCTGTCACTTTATCATAGTTCTTCTGTTTGCGGTATTTGGCAATCAATTCGGAGAATGTCGCATCGCCTTCTGTATTTTGTCCAAAAGAGTAGTGGTAGTTCATTTTGCTATACAGATAGTCATTATGGATATCCTGATTGTCCGATTGATTTGCCAGTTCCTGCAGTCGGTCCAACTGAACTTTTGCCTGAACCGGATTTTTAAGTTTCAGGTACATGTTTTCCCGTTCCTTGGTTACCAGAAAGAAGAGGTCGTATAGTGTTTTATGCTGAGTCTGTCCTGCATTAGCAATCATCTGATCCAATGTGCGACACATATCGAAGGCCTCTTTATAAAGGAATTCTCTGTGATAAAGATTGCTGACGTATATTCCGCATTCAACTGCCTGTTTATAGCTTCCGGCTGCTGCAAAAGCATCAAAGGCCTGTTTGTAGAGAGAACGCGAAGATGTAAAATCTTTTTGTTCATATCGGGCTTTTGCCTGTTTTATTAAGTCATCTCCCTTGCTAGTCGGGGTTTGAGCTTGAACCATCATATAGAGGCATAAACTTAAAGCGAGGATTACTTTTTTTAATCTCATTCTTTTTCCGGGTTAATTAGATTTAGTTTCATAATAACATAAACATCGATTCGGATTGAAGCAGGTTGAATTAGCCTTAGCGAAACATAGTTTCATTTTTAGATGAAGCTTTACCTGATGGAAACGATGTTGTAGCGGCAAATTTAACCAAACTTTTAACATGGAAAGCAAGTTAGGTGCGGATTTTCCCTTTAGCGAAATTCGAAACAGGCAATTGTTGCAGATTATAGATAATAAAGCCTTTTTTCAAGTCTGATATCTGAGTTGTGCTATGAATATATTCGCACAAAAGAGGGGTTAAGTTTATATGATAACCTACGGAGAGTGTTGCCATACACCGAGTGATCAACTGTGGTATGTCATTGTTGTATTGGTTGTTTATAAGCTACGCTAAAAAAGGGAAGAAATATACCTTCATTGATGACAATCCTTTGTTGAGGAAGTTTCCCGATAGCTATTTAACCGCTGATTCCAGTTGTAGTTATTTTGTCGTTTTCCTTTATCAGATAAAATACAGTGTCATTTACAGTGTCATTTTCTGATTTTACAGTGTCCTTATATCTAAGGTGCATTTCTTGGGCAGAAGCCATACGCCGAACGACCTAATGAGGTTTTTGGTTGATTTGCTAAAAGTTTCAACTGGGTAGTGTCACTAACAAACTCACTGTTCTCTTTTTCAATTTGGCTTTTAGATGTTTCCAATAGTTGCGGGTTTTGGTGTAATCGTCCTAGTTAGTAAGCACAGCTACAATATCCAACACACTAAACCGCCATTTGGATTTTTGTTCGTCCCAGGCGGCTCGTGCTTCGCGGTCGTCAAAAATAACGGATGGATATTTGGGCGTTGCTCATAATTTGGAAGTCATCTACTCTATTGTTCAAAAAATTACCCTCAAAAGTTATGGTAATTTTATCTTGTAGGTTCTGTATGATGTGTCAAGTTGCAGTGACTTAGTTTTCAACTGCTGGTTTTAAATAAAAAACATCCGACTGAAGTGGCGTGCTTAGGTCGGATATTTTTGTTTTGGTAAGGCCGGAGGCTTTGATTTTTTGACGACGTAGGCTGGAGTCATACGCCGAACGGCATGCTGCATTTTGTTATATTGGTGTTTATTAAGCTATGCTGAACGGAGAATGTTTACTTACTCTATTTGATGTTTCAATTCCAAACTATCGAAGAAATCGGTTTTGAGACTTCCTGCAACGACAGAATATGGGTAATTTTTAGAATCTAAGTTATATCCTAATATCACAATTCCTCTAATGTTTTCTTTATCGCACGAAACGACAATGTCGTTAATAATAGCATTTCTAGTTTCTTTATCTGTGTCCTTATATGGATACCCAACTATTGCATACTTTCTTCTTTTCGGGCCACAATCCATAATTAGCCAATTGTGCCGTTGAATACACTTGCCCTTTATAACCCTATCGGAAAGATGTTTTAAAGTCTTCTCAAATTTAAGTTGATCCTCTTCTGGCATATTTAATAAGATGTACGACATATGCAGCCAATTCTTGGCGTTTTTCTCAAGCGTTACTAGCAAATCGTTCCAATACTTGGTCTTTCTTAAATATGGTTTCTTTACATTAACCCCTCTATGTTTTCCAATAAAATACGGGTCAAGTGCTTTTGATTTCAATGTCAAATCAATGTGGAATAATTCGTCGTATTCTGTCTCTCCAATATTAAATCCATTATCTAAATAGAAGCCGAACAAATCTATTTCATCTCCTCGAAAATTCAGATGTGCCTCAAACTCCCTTCTTCTTGACAAATAGTGTATTTTTTCTGCTTGTAAAGGAAGTACTTCAAATATTACTTCTAAATCCGTCAAACTTATTGAGGGAGCTAATTCACTTAACTTGTGAGAGGTAATTTTTGAATCGATTAAATTTTTAAGGTTACAACCTATTGATCCCAGGTTTGAGAGAGTAACCCCAAGCGGCACGTAGTATTCGATTTTAGTACTGTCTATCTGATTTTTTGCCCCGGATTTTGTTTTAAATGTATGTGTCTGTTTGTGCTTCTTTAAGTAATTTTCAAAGCGAATTGCTTGTTCAGAAGGCTCTATGATTAGTTTCTGTAAAGTTCCGGAAAGTCTTTCAGTTGCACCACGCCTTGCCGGTGGTGATACGGTGCCAGATTTGCATTCTACTATTATTGCAAAATCTTCTATTAATACGATTAAGTCGTTTTCAAATTCTTTATTTTCTGTTGGGCATTTCCATAAACTCCCGGTAAAAATCTGAGCATCGGGAAAGGATTGCCTGAATAGTTGCTCTACTTTCGCTTCGAGATATTTCCCTTTTTTTAGAGCATATTCTTTTTTCAATTCGTTGTCGTTCGAAATAAACTTTTCAAGTAAGTCCACTCCAAGGTGACTGAACATGTGTGTGATAACAGAGAAATACTTATCCCCATCTATATTTATAAATGGTTTTGAATGAACCGGATTATCCAAAAATATATGGTCTTTATTTATCTGCGAGAGTTCACCAAATTTAAAACTGAGCTTATCTAAGACATTGCAAATCTCATTTTCTGGAATTTCGCCTGATAAATGACTGTGAATCTCGGATGAACTATGCGTGAAAATGTCTGATAAAAACAAATCGGAATGCTGTAGTAATAGTGCTTTTAGTGTTTTGATATCCTTTCCATACCTATCCCATAATCTTTTTCTTGTCGAATCATCGGTGCATTTCACATGCCTAAAGCATTTCTCGTATTTATCAAACACTTCATTATATTTTTTCATCCTGCAAAAAGAGGAGGTTTTTCTGAGATGAATATTTATTTTTTCTTCTGTAAGAGAAACTAAACTAAAGAGAATGTCAAGAAAATTTTTAGGACTAAAACCTAGCGAAGTAACAAAGCGGTCTTCTATCAATTCGGCTAAATCATAAGCTGTGGTTTCCATTTGTTGAACAAATGCCCAATTTCTCACCGCTCGGGTGTGGTTCATCATTTCTGTTCTCAATAGCATTTTGCTAATGTCTTCTTGGGTTTCCGCTTTCTCTACTAACAGAAAACTCATAAAAGAATGATTCTGGCTAAGGTTTTTAATGGTTGTTTTAAATTCTTCAATACTTTCATGTAGTGGCTTCGCCGAAAGGTTTTGCTCAAACATCAATGAGATACATTGCAAAATTTCAAGGTGAAAGGGGGCAAAGTCAAGATAACCATTAACAGCTTCTTCATCAATCCCCTCTTTATTTAGCGAAAAATAATATGCACAAAAAGAGCATAAATACAAAGAATCATATTCTTTGAAGAAGTGAATCAGTTTTGGGTAATCACTTTCAAAGTCGTTTTTTGCTTTGTTGCCTATTTCGAGTAGAAACTCTATTCTTTTCTCAAATGGAATATCAGCTGGAAAAGGATTTTCCATTTGAACAAATTCTTGCTTAACGACTTCGTATGGTTTAGGATTCCTCTTCTTTGGATTTTTCTTTGGAAATTTTCTTTTTCTACTTTTAGGCATAGTAGGTTATTATTTATTGATGTTCAACTTTATGGCGTGTACTGCTTTTTCTTTCTTTTCATCTACCACTTTAGCATAAATATGTGTTGTTTTTACATTGGTGTGGCCTAACAACTTGGAAACGGCGTAAATATCTGTACCGCCTGCAAGTTGCAAGGTTGCGTAAGTATTACGGAAGCAATGAAACGTAATATTTCGTGTAATTCCTGCGGATTTTATCCAACGCTTTAATGGGCCCGAATTCCAATAGGGGTCTGGTAAATCTTCAAAAACATGTTGCTCCGGCTTGTCGGGTTCACCGCAAAGATGATAAGCTTGTTTTGAAATTGGCATATATTCAACCATATTTTCTCCATAATATGCCAATAACTACTACATACAAAATAAAACCGCAGTATGTCGTTCGGCGAGAGGCTCCTGTCTTCGTCGTTAGAATATCAAAGCCTCCGGATTTACCTTAATGTGAAAATCACCCGATAATAAATGGAAATCTCCACACCAATATTATTTGATTTTTCGAACAAGAATCAAAAATAACCATTCCTTTCCGATTATTTCTGCTTTACCACCTTCATATTGAAAAAAATGTTTCATATCTATTGCAGAAACTCCTTTCGAGATGTTACTATCGGCTACTTGAAGTAATGCCTGCTAACGATAACTAGGAGGTATGAGTTGCAAAATTTGGAAAAGTGAGCATTTGCCATTTTGTCACAAGAATATGCGGTTTTCATAGCACCCAACTCCGTTCTTCCTCCACAGCAGCTCCACAGCAACTCCACATATGCTCCACAGCAACTCCACATATGCTCCACAGTTGTCCACATGTAGTCAGTTTGATAAAAAATACGGGATTGGCTGGTTTTACTTTCAGAATGATAATGGGGTGAGGAGCGATGCTGTTTTTAATAACGCTGTCAGATGCAAGCACGCTGACAGTTTCGAGGGATGAGAATACCAGTCCGCCTAATTAACCGCCCAATGATCACGTACCGATAACCTGGCAGTGTCGATAGATCTGTCAGCGTTAAAAACTACCTATACTCCGGCAGAAGAGACAGCTGTTAATCTCGTCTGGATATTGAGTGCCTTATTGACACCGGAGACGTATTACAATAGCTCCCTCGTAGGGAAAAGTGAAAGAGGAGATTTTTTCATTTACCCAAAGACTCTCGATGAGGGAGCCTTTGGGGTGGGGTATCTCCGTTTTTTGTTCGTTTCGGAGTGTTATCATAAGCATATCATAGATATACCATGAACACACCATTAAGTGAGATATCACAGTAGTATCACAGTATTGACACAGTAGTAATACAGTGTTATTACAGTCTTATATAGGACTGTGATATCACTGTATTAATAGTATAACTCTGCTTTATCAGTTTAATCAGAAATGTGCTTAAGGATAGAGGAGACTGTGCTTGCGGTGTGTTGAAGCTCTGGGTGATTTCCGGTTATAGCCAACTTTTCCAAAGGTTGATGCTTTCGGGAAAGCTGAGATTCTTCCGATGCATCCGCTTTGACATTTTGTTACTATCGAAACTTCAAAATTCCCCCTGTTTTATACTGCTGATGCTCCACGTATCCTCCATGTATGCTCCACGTATGGTCTACATACGCTCCGGGAATCGGGTAAAAGTCGTATGTCGGGGGATTTGCTTGCCTTTTTTGTTTGATAGGAGTGTTTTCCTGTCAAAATGATAATGTGAGGATTAAATGATCGGGAAAGGTGATTTGTTTTCTCTGATTTCTTTATTTGTTACGCGTCAAGCAGCTTAGAGCCGCTGAACGCTGGTGTCCTCACTCTCGGAAATAGTCTTTAATTGAGCTTGCTGTTCTGTTAAAAGTATCTTCGCTATACTCTTTTCCACCCAATTCATCTTAACTAATAAGTTTCGCATTGATAATAGTTATACTTTTGTAATCATTAATTCAAATGAATAATTGCGATGACTGAACCAAATATTAATATTATTGCCGAAAACCTGATTTCGATTCACCCGTTGCTGTATAAAAGCATTTCGCGTCCTATGCGCGCCAAATCACCGATTACGCCGGGGGGGATGTTTGTTTTGGGGAGCCTGAAAAGGCACGGAACCCTTTCCATGACGGATATCGGAAAATGCCTGGATATGCCCAAGCCACACGTGACAGTGATTGTGGATAAGCTGATCGAGGAGGGGTATGTGGAACGTCATAATGACCCGAAAGACAGGCGTGTGATTAATATTGTGTTGACCGAAAAGGGATTACACAATTTTGAAGAAATAAAGAGAAGTGCCTCAGAGGGCCTGAAGGAGAAGCTGGCATTACTCAGCGATCAGGAACTCGAAGAGCTGCTCGTTTCTTCCCAAAAAGTGAAAGAGATTCTACTTACTATATTGTCAAAAGAGTAATTCAAATTAATATTCAACTATTGTTTATGGAGAATAACAAAGAAAAGAAAGAGAAAAGCGGGAAAGTATATATTCCCCTCATTTTAGTGATCATATTAGTTCTGGGTGGTGCCGTTTACTGGTATATCGACTACTCCAAATACATCAAAACGGACGATGCGCACGTGGAAAGTGATAATGTGGCAGTGAGTTCGAAGATTCTGGGAAGAATCAGCCAGGTGTTTGCCCAGGAGGGTGATTCGGTAAAACAAGGCGAACTGATTGCCGTGCTTGACAGTACCGACCTCGTTGCCCAGAAAAACCAGGCCATTGCCAACAAACTTCAGACTCAGGCCTCTATCGCTCAGGCAGAAGCCAAATTGCAGTTTGATGTAAAAAACAGCACTGTACAGAAAATCGCTTTAGATAAAGCCAAAGAAGATTATGCCCGTGCCAAAAGCCAGTACAGCGGTGATGTAATTGCCAAAGAGCAATACGACCATGCTAAAAAGGCATACGAATCGGCTCAGGCGCAGTTGGAAGCTTCCCGTTCACAGGCGAAAGTGTCGAGCGCACAAATCAGCAGTTCAAGAGCAGCCGTTGCCAGTGCTGATGCCCAGATCCGTGTGATTCAGACCCAAATCAACAATACGAAGTTGTATGCACCCTGTAACGGTGTAGTTGGTAAACGTTGGTTGATGCCGGGCGATATTGCGCAGCCGGGACAGTCTATCTTTACCCTGGTAAGTAGCAATAAATTGTGGATCAGCATTTTCCTCGAAGAGACAAAACTGGAAAACCTGCATATCGGACAAAATGTCCTCTTTACCCTCGATACCTATCCGGGCGTGACATTTACCGGTAAAATCATGACATTGGGTTCAAATACCGCTTCTACCTTCTCGTTGATTCCTGCCAACAATGCATCGGGTAACTTTACCAAAGTAACTCAGCGCGTGCAGTTGAAAATCTCTATCGACGGAACAACAGACGGCAAAAAAGCATCCGAATACCGTATCTTATCAGGTATGTCGGCCGTTGTAAAAATAGTTAGGTAATGAGAAGAGTTACTACAGCACATAAACTGCGCCGGAAACTGCGTAGTCGTGAATCGGTCTATCACCCCCGACACCATAAATACAAGTGGTTCGTGCTGGGGAATATCATGATAGGTACCTTCATGGCTGTGCTCGACAGTACGATCGTTAATGTGGGGCTGCCCAAGATTATGGCTTCCTTCGGTGTCGGTATTGATAAGATCGAATGGGTGATTACCGCTTACATGCTGGCCATGGCGGTGATGCTGCCTACTTCGGGCTGGCTCGCCGATAAGTTTGGGTACAAAAGGCTTTACTTCCTCGGGATTTTATTCTTTACGATTGGGTCATTACTGTGCGGAATGTCGTATGACGAAAATACGCTCATTATCTCCCGTATCATACAAGGTTTGGGTGCCGGTGTAATCCAGCCGTTGGGTATGGCGGTGATTACCCGTGAATTCCCTCCGCAACAACGCGGTATGGCGTTAGGTTTCTGGGCGATTGCGGCAGCGGCTTCTGTATCTTTCGGACCGCTGATTGGCGGTTATCTGGTGGATAACTTCAGCTGGCAGCTCATCTTTACGGTAAATATTCCGTTTGGTATCGCGGCTATGCTTTTCACAATACTGATTCAGCAGGAGTTTATCAATCCGCGTGTGGGAAAATTCGACTTTATCGGGTTTATCTCTGTGGTCATCTTCCTGCCTCTGACGTTGTACACTTTGTCGGAAGGTAATGCAGCCACGAATAGCGAAGGGTGGAGCTCTCCGTTTATCCTCTCTTGTATGGCCATTTCGATACTTTCGCTGGCCGTCTTTATTACCCAGGAGCTGACGACTGACCATCCGTTTATCGAACTGCGACTGTTGAAGGATTACAACTTCGGGATGGGGAATCTGGTCATGCTGTTGCTCTTTTTGGGGATGCTGGGCAGTACCTTCCTGATGCCGCTTTATTTGCAGAATGCGTTGGGATATACCGCCGTTCAGGCCGGTTCGGTGTTCCTGCCGGTAGGGATTATTCAGGGGTTCATGTCTCCGTTGTCTGGGAAGATTTCGGATAAATACGGTCCGAAAGCACCTATGGCATTAGGCGTGATACTGTTGGCCATCAGCTTTTTCCTGAATTCAAAGCTCTCGTACCTGACCGAACATGACTATATCATGACTTCGCTCTACATTCGTGGACTTGCTTTGGGTATCTTGTTTACACCTCTAAGTGCCGTGATGCTGTTGAATATTCCCCGCGAAAAGATGGCGCAGGCGTCGAGTATTTCCAATACCATTCGCCAGTTAGGCGGTAGCCTTGGGGTGGCCATTTTTTCTACCTGTCTCACCTCTCGCATTACCTATAACGCGCAGATGTACGGAACCGCCATTCAGGCCACATCGCAACAGTTTAAAAACGTAGCGACCAATCTGTCCTATTATGCCCAACAGCATGTGGGCAGTAGTGCAGCCACCGCTATGCAGCAAAGCAAGTACATGATTTTGTCGCACCTCAATTTGCAAGCTTATATCCAGGGGATTGACGATGACTTCTGGATTGCATCTGTGATTACCATTCTGGGGATTATCCCGGTACTTGTGATGCGAACCCAAAAACATAAACAAACCGTAAAAGCTTAATTCAATGATATTATCAAGTAAAAAGGAATTTCCTTATGCTTCTTTCACCCCTAAATCTAAAGGGGACTTGGCGGAGTGCAATTCCGGGGCAGTTGGATTTATTCAATTAAGAACAGCCGAAATTTCAAATGGCTCCTCTGCAAAAGCCCCCTTTAGGGGGTTGGGGGTAGCAAGAGTAATATTGAGCTTGATTACTGTTGCATTTACCGTTTTCTCGGTGAAAGGCGCTTCCCAGGCTAAAGATTCCCTTTCGCTCAATGCGATAATTAGCGAAGTGGTACAAAACCACCCGTTGGTAAAGAAGGCATCGGAGGAACTGACTGTCAGCGATGCCCGCATCGGCATTGCCCAATCGGCCTATTTGCCAACAGTTGATTTTGATGCAACCTATACTCATATCGGACCGGTGCCAGAAATAAGTTTCAATGGAAATAGTTTTAAAATGGCACCTACAGAGAATTACAACGCAGCCTTCAATGTGGTGCAGAAAATCACCGATTTTAAACGCACCGATAAGGCTATTTCTCTGGAAAAACAGGGCAAAGAGTTAACCCGCCAGTCCATTGAGCAAGTGAAACAAAAGCTTTCGCAGGCAGCGATTGGCAACTATTTCGCTCTGTTGTATCTCCAGGAATCTATTAAGATTAAAGACGAGCAGCTGGCTACACTCAATGAGCACCTTCGCTATGTGAAGAAGAAACAAGAGACAGGTTCGGCTACTCAATACGAAATCCTGACTACCCAGGTGCGTATCTCGGCGATTGAGAACCAGAAAACGGATCTTGAGGTAGCCCGTCAGACTCAGGTTAGTCAGTTGAATACATTGTTGGGTAAACCGGAATCGACTTCGCAGCAGGTGAAGAACGAACTGAATATCTCTCTTATGGATTTGCAAAATGAGGCGCTGATCAACACTGCTATGCAGAACCGCGATGAGATGAAACTGGCCCGCGAGAAAGCGAAACTGGCAGAAATGAAATACAGCCTGACCGGTGCGCAAAATAATGCTTCAATCAACGGATTCCTGCAGGGCGGTATCAAGGATGGCTATTTTCCAAACCTTTACCAACCGAAAGCCAATTACGCCATTGGTGTGAGTCTGAAAGTGCCGATTTATGACGGCAAACGCAGTAAATACAATCTGGCACAGGCTAAATCCGCAATTGTAGTCAATGACCAAGAGACGGAATATACCCGCCGTACCATTGTCAATGAGGTAGTGGAAAGCTCTGCTAACGTGAAGGCTTCTCAAAAGAAAGTGGAGCAATCGGAACTGCAACTTGAGCAGGCTACCCAGGCATACAAACTGGCGCAGAACCGCTTTGCATCGGGTGTGATTACTAACCTCGAATTGCTGGATGGTTCTACGGCTGTATCCGAAAGCCGCCTGATGTTGCTTAAATCAAAAATCGATTATACTGTCAATCTGTATAAGCTGAAATCAGCTGTCGGAGAAAGGTTGTATTGATCATATCATATTCTTCTCATAAAAAAGAGGATGTTCTAAAAAGAAAACCTGACAAGTTTAACCTGTCAGGTTTATTCTCAACGCCTTGTAGAGGTATATGAGGATATGTATCTTTTAGAACATCCTCTTTTTGTATATTTCAGTCAGTGATGACAGATTAATCCTTTCCCAAAAGTTGCTGCCGCAAATGTTCTTTGTAGGTACTTCTTCTCCAATTGGTAAACTCATCACTGTAAAGCTCTACTGCCAGTTTCTTAAAGCGATCATGTAATTCTTCCACGGTCATATTTTTCGGTTTGAAGTTGATGTCAAAGAGGGTGCATTTCTTCCAGTTGCGCGGTTCGAGCAGACGGTCTTCATTTTTCAGACGCTCATACAATGGAGTTCCCGGAAATGGTGTCAGAATGGTGATTTGCACTTCATACAGCTCCAGTTCCTTTACAAAGCTGAATACCTGGTCGAAAATATCGGGGCCCTGACCGTCCAGACCGATGATAAAACAGCCATTTACGGTGATGCCTCTTGACTGGATGGTTTGAATCGCTTTCTTATAGAAATCAAAATGTTTGAATTTCCAGTCGGATCTTAGTTCTACTCCCTGTAGTGCCTCTTTTACCGGACTTTCGAGTCCGATAAGCACCTGGGCACAACCGGTGGCACGCATCAGGTCAAGCAGTTCGGTGTCTTCGGCAATCGAGAGATCCGATTCGGTAAACCAGCGCAGTTTCTTTCCCCGGAGTTGTTGGAGCAGCTCTTTCCAGTAGGCATGATTAACCATGCCGTTATCATCTGCAAACTCAATAAACGGGTGGGGCCAGATGCTAAGTATCCGGTCTATTTCTGCCAATACCTTATGGACCGGTTTCTGCTTGTATTGGTTGGTCAGTAATATTGAGCTGGCACAAAACTCGCATTGGTGAGTACAGCCCCGGCTGGTCTGGATAGTCAGACGGTTATATTTGGAGATATCGAGCAGCTCAAAGGCCGGAATAGGGGAGTCTGCCAGATCGAACTTACTGTTTCGGTTGCCGTAGAAAGGCTTCAGTTCATCATTCTCGGCATCTTCAAGTACCTGGAGCCAGCAAGGTTCACCTTCGCCTATAATGACGGAGGTACAGTATTGGGATGCCTCTTCAGGCTCTGCTGTAACGTGAAGTCCGCCCATAACCACCTGCACACCATGCTTTTCATAACGTTCGGCTAGTTGGTAAGCTTCGTCAATCTGGGCACTGAAGCTTGAAATGACCACCAGATCAAAATTACCGGGAATATCTTCTACTTCATTGAGGTCCGCCACTTCGATGTAGCGGAGTTCATGCTTTGGGGGAGTCATGCCGGCCAGAGTAAGCAGCCCCAGACTGGGCAGGGAGGCAATGGTTTTACTCCGTTCTACAAAACCGGGAAGCGTGAGTCCCAGCTTTAACAGCTCCGTGTCGCATACACGGATTCCACTCATGGCTATAAGTCCTATTTTCATAATCTATGTAATATGAATGAGTTGTTGTATCTCTCTTTACAAGATCCGGGTCAGAAACAATAGAATGGCAAATGTTACAGAGAGCGCCGGTATAAAAAAGAAGTTCCGGAAGAACGGTTTCCAGGCACTGAGATAACAGGTCAGAGGCATTGCAACAGCTCCGATAATCAGCAAAATGGATGCTGCGGAGTTTTCCATATCAAGACCAAAAGCTTTGGCGGTTAACCCAAATGAAAGATTCAGGAACCCGATTCCCCAAAATGCAATATGCCCCAACCGGATCAGCCGGCGTTTCCATGAACTGTATCCACCCAACCAGCTCTCTTTATGGAAGAAAAGCCCCGGAACTGCACCGGCAATGCAACCCAGCAGAAATCCAATCCAGGCAGCGTAAATGTTGATCATAGTGGTAAGGCTTTGTATATGTTAGCGGATCACTCTTTTATAGTCTTTCAGATACAGGACAAACAGAACACCAAAGATCAGATCGCATATCCCGAACACCGCAAAAATCGGATGGGGCAGTCCACCGACTATCCAGTAATAGAACGATACTCCGGCATAGATGATTTTGTAGAAAATGCCCACTTTGACCAGATCGATATTTTGTCGTAAGTTGCGGAATACATAGTAGTAGCTGATGCCCTGTACAAAAACAAACGCAGTAGCCAGATGAAGATAGGCCGGATTTTCCGGTAGCTGAATGTTGAAGAGGAAATAGATGGCTTTGTAAAATAAGAAGAAAATGAAGCCCAAAAACAGGTCATACACGCTTGCTGCGATAAAGACCGTCCTGTAGAAATTAATGTTTCTCATGGTGGATTGCTTTCAGATGGGGTTAATACGTTGAAATGCAATTATAAAACAATCGGAATGAGGGGAATGTTTGTGACGGTGGGAGAGGGGCGTTTTCCGCAGATAAGTTTGGTCTTGTTCGGGGAGTTTTCTTCAAAAAAACACCCCAAATGTTACGTTAAACATTCGGGGTGTCTGGTATAAAACGGTACTGATTATTCTATCGTTAAGGCATCTTCCACCTTCTCGTCAAGCAGTGCAATTTTCAGCACCTCCTTGATGTCTTTCACGAAGTGAAAAGTCAGGCCTTCGAGATAAATCTGATTTATATCCTTGATGTCTTTTTCATTCTCTTTGCAAAGGATGATCTCCTTGATGCCTGAGCGTTTGGCGGCGAGGATTTTCTCCTTGATACCACCCACAGGAAGCACCAGTCCGCGCAGGGTAATTTCACCTGTCATGGCGAGGTTGCTTTTCACCTTACGTTGGGTAAAAGAAGAGACCAGTGATGTTGCCATCGTGATACCCGCCGAAGGACCATCTTTGGGAATAGCACCTTCCGGTACGTGAACGTGTACGTTCCAGTTTTCGAAAGCAGATTCCTTAATATTTAATTTATCGGCGTGTGCCTTGATGTATTCGAGTGCCAAAATGGCAGACTCTTTCATGACATCACCCAAATTACCTGTCAAAGTTAACTTGCCGCCTTTGCCTTTACTCAAACTCGATTCCACGAAAAGGATCTCACCACCTACCGCTGTCCAGGCTAATCCGGTTACTACGCCGGCATATTCGTTTGTCTGGTATTTATCGCGGGTGTATTCTACCATGCCTAAATAATCAGGAAGTTCAGCCGGGTAAATTGTACCGTCGCCTATTTCGCTGTTCAGTACTTTGATAGCAACCTTACGCATCACCTTGGCAATCTTCTTGTCCAGTTCGCGGACACCTGATTCGCGTGTGTAACCATCTATCAATGCTTCGATAGTTGGCTTCGGTAGTTTTATCTGGTCTTTTTTCAGACCGTGGTTAGCAATCTCTTTCGGAATCAGGTGTTTGCGGGCAATTTCCATCTTTTCCTCGAGAATATAACCGCTGATTTCAATCATCTCCATACGGTCGAGCAGGGGACGTGGAATATCTCCGATGTTGTTAGCTGTTGCGATAAACAACACTTTGGACAGGTCGTAATCCACATCGAGGAAATTATCGTGGAAGGCGTTATTCTGCTCAGGGTCAAGTACTTCAAGTAGTGCGGCCGAGGGGTCGCCTTTGTAGTCTTTACCTAACTTGTCCACCTCATCGAGTACGAAAACCGGATTAGATGACCCAGCTTTCTGAATGCCCTGGATAATGCGTCCCGGCATAGCACCGATGTAGGTACGACGGTGTCCACGAATTTCAGCTTCGTCGTGCAGACCACCCAAAGACATGCGTACGTATTTACGTTTCAATGCCGCTGCAATGGATTTTCCCAAAGAGGTTTTACCTACTCCCGGAGGGCCATAGAGGCAGATAATCGGTGACTTCATATCGCCTTTCAGCTGAAGCACGGCGAGGTGTTCAAGGATACGTTCCTTTACTTTTTCCATGCCAAAGTGCTCTTTATCAAGTAGTTTTTGCGCACTTTTGATATTGAAATGATCTTTGGTAAATTCACCCCAGGGCAATCCGATAAAGGTCTGCAGATAGTTGAGCTGCATCGAGTAATCGGGCGATTGCGGGTGGGTACGTTCCAGTTTCTTCAACTCTTTCTCGAAAGTTTCAGCTGCAGCTTCCGGCCATTTCTTCTTGGCCGCCTTGATGCGAAACTCATTAATTTCGTTGTCGTTTGACGTACCGCCCAGCTCTTCCTGAATGGTTTTTATCTGTTGCTGAAGGAAATACTCCTTTTGTTGCTGGCTGAGGTCTTCACGCGCCTTGGTCTGGATGTCGCTCTTGATTTCCTCGAGTTGCGTTTCGCGGGAGAGGATACGGATCAACTGGTATGCACGCTCTTTCAGGTCGTTCATTTCCAGTAAAGCCTGTTTTTCTTCCAACGAAATAGGCAGATTAGAACAGATGAAGTGGATCAGGAATTTCGGATGAACCATATTCTTGATCAGCATCATCGCTTCGCGTGGAATCTCGTTTTGCAGATGCATGTATTTGAGCGTCATCTCCTTAACGGTAGCGGTGAGCGCTTCGAATTCTTTGTCGTCATCCGCCGGGCTGATTTCGTCAAGCAGGCGAACTGTACCCTTAAAGTACGGTTCTGTGCTGGTAATCTCTTCCAGCTCAAAACGACGTTTTCCCTGTAGAATTACGGTGGTTGTTTTATCGGGCAATTCGATTACACGAAGGATTTCAGCGATCACACCGACACGGAAAAGGTCTTTTTCTTCCGGCTCTTCGATGGATTCGTCCATTTGACAAACCACTCCGATGAGTTTCTTCTTGCTGTTAGCTTCCTTAATCAGTCGCAACGATTTAGAGCGACCTACTGTTACCGGTAAGGCGATGGTTGGAAACATTACCATATTACGAAGGGTCAGGATAGGCAGTCCGTCGGTGGGGACTTTTACGCTTTCGTCATCGTTTTTGATCTCTATTTCCGTGAAAATAGGAATCATCTGCTCGTCGTTTTCCTCCTCACCGTCCTGGGCAAATATGTTTTTGTAAATATTCATAAGCGGGAATTTGTCAGTATATTTAATTGAGTAGTATCACTTCAATATTCGTGCCAAAAATAAGGAAACTGCCCGGAATCTCCAATGTAAATGGTTCTTTTTATTAAAAAATAAAAATCCCGCTAACAGCATAAGCCGTAGCGGGATCATTAACCTATATAAAATCAGGAATTAAAAAGCGCTTTTGTAGATAGCGAGGATCTCTTCAACGCTGGTGTCGCGTGGGTTACCCGGAGTACATACGTCGTTGAATGCTGAAACTGCCAGTTTTTCCAAATCTTCCTCTTTCACGCCGATTGCGCTCAATTGCTGAGGAATGTTGATTGAAACCGCCAGGTCTTTCACAGCTTTAACGGCAGCTTTAGCAGCTTCTTCAGTGCTAAGACCAGCTACATTAACACCCATTGCAATGGCGATGTCTTTGTATTTGTCCATAGCAGCAGGCATGTTGTATTCCATTACGTATGGCAACAACAATGCGTTTGCTACACCATGAGGAGTATCGTAGAACGCACCGAGTGGGTGAGCCATAGAGTGAACGATACCGAGACCTACGTTAGAGAATCCCATACCGGCAACGTACTGTGCAACAGCCATACCGTCGCGTGCTTCGAGGTTGGTTGGTTGTTCTACCGCTGTTTTCAGGTGTTTAGCGATCAGTTCGATCGCTTTCAACTCAAACATGTCGCTGATAGTCCATGCACCTTTAGTGATGTAACCCTCGATCGCATGAGTCAAGGCATCCATGCCGGTTGCAGCAGTCAGGCCTTTAGGCATAGAGGTCATCAACTCTGCGTCAACGATTGCCAATACAGGAATGTCGTTAGGGTCAACGCATACCATTTTCTTTTTGTTGGCTTCGTCGGTAATTACGTAGTTGATAGTCACCTCAGCAGCAGTACCGGCAGTAGTTGCAACCGCAATAATGGGCACTGAACGTTTTTTAGTGTCAGCTACGCCCTCCAAAGAAACCACATCGGCAAACTCAGGGTTGTTGATGATGATACCGATGGCTTTAGAAGTATCGATAGACGAACCGCCACCGATAGCTATCATAAAGTCAGCACCGCTTTTTTCATAAGCAGCCACACCTTCTTTTACGTTGGTAACGGTTGGGTTTGGTTTGATTTCATCGTAGATTTCGTATGGAATATTAGCTTCTACCAATACGTCGATTACTTTCTGCGCGATACCGAATTTCATCAGGTCTTTGTCAGTAACGATCAACGCTTTTTTGAAGCCTCTGCGAGCCACTTCAGTTGGGATAACTGTTCTCGCACCGGGGCCGAAGTAAGAAACTTCGTTCAGGATAATTCTAGAGATTGCCATAATTGAGTTTAAAGATAAATTGGTTTTATGTATCTGATCCTTTAATTTTCAGGTTGGCAAAATTAGAGAAATATTTCCTTAATAAGGAGCTTGTTTAGACCTCGATTGGAAGAAACATCAAAACTGAAATTCGATTGTCATAATGCAAAGCAGGGGGTAGGGTAGCAGCACTGATTTTAGATATGGAATTAGGGTAACCATGTTATTCGGAAAGATATAATGAGGAAAATTATTCCACTAAAACACGAATAAAAAGAGGTAGCCATGTATTTGACAGACTACCTCTTGTATTAATTTTTGTGGGCTCCTGGCGATTTATAGAAACCCGGATTACCGGCATGTATTATTAGAAATGAGGAATCTTATTTTCTATTGAGCAATGCTATTACACAATTTAGCTATCTCGTCATCACTGATCAGGATCTGGCTTAAAATATCAGACAGGTCATCCGCCGTTATTTTGGTAAAATCCTTTTCAAGTGGAGTGATAAAGACTCCACCCAGGTCAACAGCTGCCGGACTTAACAGGATATTGGAATCTCCCTCGGCAAAGAACTGTGAGGGGCGGTGCAATTTCCTGGGGAAAAGCGTCAGGACAAACTTATCTTGCCATTTCCAGCCCAGAAGATTCATCATTGGTTCAGCCCCTTCTTGTGATTTCTCCGACAGATAGTTATAAGCTTTTTCAAAAGCATCTTCAATGGACCGGATATTATCAGATACAAAAGCTATACAGTTTGCTCCGAATGGCTTGATACAGTAGATGTCGGTTTCACCATTTTTACAAACAGCTTCGCTTTCGTTGAGGATAGATTCAAATTCGGTTTCCAGCGGAATAAAGCCTTTGTTTCCTGCCTGAAAGTGGAAGTGGTCAGGAGCTGATGCCCCGCATTTGGGCCCGTTGTAGAAGATGACAAATTCGCTCAGCAAATCAGCCAATGCAAGGAAATCTCCGACTCTGCCTGAAATTCGCTGATCAGTATGAATGAGGTGAGGAACGGTGAAGTGTTCCGGAAAAATAGGGAAGGGGTTGACCAGTACCATATAATGATTGCCGAATGAAAGTCCCTTTTGTTCGACCGGAAGGTGAGCTTCGCACAGGAAACATTTGCGCTCGCTGATTGACTTTGCATCCACTTTGGCCGCTGAAGACTGGATACGCGCCGGATTGAATTGTACGCGAACGACTGTGCCATCGATGGTAAATGACTTTTCCTGCACGCCATCCAGGCTGCCGTAAAATTTGGCCGCCAGTGGGAAGTGGATTCGTTGTTGGGCCAGCAACGCCCGTGCATTAGCAGAGAAGCCGCTTCCCTGGAGGAACGGCTTCAATTCATTATCTGTGAGAATACGATTCATGCAGTGTTAGTTCTGTTTTTGGTTCAAGCGTTTACGAGCTGCCATCTCAATGGTGCGGATTTTATCCTTGTAAAGATTGTTGGCATTTAGTTTGTGTACATCCAATGCAGCATCGGAGTTGCCTTCCCAGCGGCGGCAGAGATAAAGTACATCGTAAATACGTCCGATTTGATATTCGCGGGAAAAATTCAGACCAAGTGCGTAGTCTTCTCCATAGCTGGTATTCGGAACCTTGATTTCACGGAGCATTGGCGTGTAGAAAGCACGTGGAGCACCCAATCCGTTGATGCGAAGAGCATTGTTGCGACCGTTTTCAGGTGTCCATTCGCGGTGGTCGATGATGCCCGGAGGAATTTCTTCCAAAGCGAAATTGGTCATACGGTATGTGCCGACCACCATCGCACAGTTTTGGTCGTAAAAGGCATCCACAACGGTTTGCAGCGTTTGCGGTGAGCTGTAGATGTCGTCGCTATCCAACTGAACGGCAAATTTTCCGCATTGAGGATGATGCACTCCTTCATTCCAGCAGCCGCCAATACCAAGGTTCAGTCTTTCGGGGATGATGTGGATCAGTCGGTGGTCCATTTTGAACTCCTCGATGACATCGCTGGTGCCGTCTGTCGAATGGTTGTCGATGACAATAACGTTGAAGGGGAAGTTTGTTTTCTGGGATAGAGCAGATTTAACCGCATCCTTAATGGTGTTGACGCGATTACGTACCGGAATAATTACCGATGCCTCAAATTCAAATTCCTGTTGGTTGAAAGAAACGGCTTTGAATTCCGGCTTCAGCCATACACCTGTCTTTTTGAGGTGGTCGGTGCAGGCTTCTTCCATTTCGATTTGTACAGCACGGTTTCTGGGGTCAACGTAGTCAAACTGCTTTTCACCTGACACGCGTTCATCCAGCTCGACTTCCGTGTAGAGATATTCATTCAAATGCACCAACGGCCATTGCTGTGAAATCTTCAGGCGCAGATTGTAAAGTCCGGCATGTTTGTATGATGTTTCCGTTTTGGTCACAGCCTGACGGATTGCTTCAGTTTTATATAATATCAACGAGCCGAAATTAAAATCGTCACGTACACTTCCTTCCTGGCAGTCAATCAAAGGAACCGGATGTACGCGGCCTAATTTGACTTCGTTGTAATCCGAGTATAACAGTCCGGCGCCACTCTCTTCTGCAATTTTGACCATTCGCTCCAATGCAAAATAGCCGAGTCCAAGAATGGAAGTTTTTGAGTAGATTAGGATATATTCAGCTTTGGATTTGGCTTCTATTTTAGCGACTGTATCACTGCTTTGGAGGCTATCAATTACAATTGTTTCATAGCCGGGCAGAGTAAACTCTGCATTTGTAGAAAGCAGGAAAATATTATTTACGACACCCGAATCGCGTAAATAATCCAATGTTTTAAGTGTCTGGGCAGCTTCGCCCAAGGGTATAAAGCAATCTATTTTGTTCATAATCAATCCTGTTTTGTAGAAAGGTTAACTGCTTATTTAATCTTACGTTTGTTTAGTTCGTCACGGTAAAGTTGAGCATTCTTATGATGCTCCTCCATGGTGCGGGCAAAGGCATGTCGGCCTGAAAAATCCGATTTGGCACACATGTAGAGGTATTCGTGTTTCTGATAATGCAACACTGCGTCAATCCCCGATTTAGAAGGTACACGGATAGGTCCCGGAGGCAATCCTATATTCTTGTAAGTATTGTATGGTGAATTGACTTTCAGGTGTTCGAATAAAATACGCTTCAAAGAAAAATCATTTACGGCAAATTTAACGGTCGGGTCAGCTTGCAGTGGCATGCCGATGCGGTACCGGTTCAGGTAAAGTCCTGCAATAGCGGGTCTTTCTTCCTTATTGTTGCTCTCTTCTTCAACGATAGAGGCCAGGGTTGAAATTTCCACCGGGGTAAGTCCCACTTCTTTTGCTTCCGCTTTGCGTTTGGCAGTCCAGAAATCATCATACTCCGATTTCATCCGTTTCATAAACTTGCTGAGCGAAATGTCCCAGTACATTTCATAGGTATCCGGAATGAACATTGCAGGGATAGTTTCGATATTGAATCCATATTTAGCGCAAGTGTCCGGATTATTAAATTCGTTGATAATGGTAATTGAGTCAACCATTAACTGTTCGGCAAAACGACCGGCCAGTTGCTCCTTGGTGCGTATATTATTAAAGGTAAGTCTGACCGGAGTCTGGCGGCCTTTGCGCATGTTGCTGAAGAGTGTCCATACTGAAGTCCCTCTTTTTGCTTCATAATGTCCTACCTTTACATGCTCTTTATAATTGAAAATACCATTCAAAAGAGAGAAGAAAGTCATCGAAGGGGTGCTTGCATGAGCCTTAAGTTGGCTTTCAACCTCCGTATATTGGGTGTTGGGACGAATATTTACAGAAAATTTTTCACTGGAAAAGCTTTTGATAAAGATAAAATAGAAGAGTATCAAACCTACAAAAGCAGCTGTGGCAAGCAGACTAAGAGTCAGGTGCTTACCCCCGAATTTTGTTTTCATAATTTACGTTTTGGCTAATGATATATATGTACAAATGCGAATAGACGGCCAAAAGTACGAAATAATTTCTAATTAAAATCTTTCCGAAACACTTGGCAGATTCAAACTTCCGACATATCTTTGCAACCGCAATCGAGAAGCAATCCCTTTGCAGAAAGGAAGTGTGGGTGAGTGGCTGAAACCACCAGTTTGCTAAACTGACGTACGGGTAACCGTACCGGGGGTTCGAATCCCCCCGCTTCCGCTCAAAATCTAATGACTTCGAGAAATGTACCATAAAGCCCGTTGAAAGTTCTTTCTTCGGGTTTTTTTATTTCCGTTTATTTTCTGAAATAAATTTTCAAAGATACTTGCGAGGTTCAAAGTTCTGTCTTATATTTGCACTCGCAATTGAGACGCATCCCTTTGCAGAAAGGAAGTGTGGGTGAGTGGCTGAAACCACCAGTTTGCTAAACTGACGTACGGGTAACCGTACCGGGGGTTCGAATCCCCCCGCTTCCGCTTCAGATTAATTGCTAAAAAAGCCGCCTGATATTTTATGTCAGGCGGCTTTTCTGCTTGTGTCGCTTTGCTTATTCGATTACCACTTTTAGTGTGCTATTTAATGACCTGATCAAATAGATTCCCGCCGGTAGTGGGATATGTATTGTCTTGGTTGGGGTGAATTGTGATACAATCGCTCCGTTGGTCTTGTATATTGTAATCTTTTCGTTTTGTGTCGGATTAAGGATGGTTACAGCACCTTTGGATAGAGTAAGGGTTGTTTGATTGACTTTAGCTGTAGTTGCTTCTGATATGGAGTTGACGCCCACTGTTACTTCATTTGATTCTTCGCTTGTGTAGATGTTATTTGTCGCCTGGATTGTATAAGAGTAGATTCCGGATGTTGAAACACTGACTTTGTAGCAGGTTTCTCCCGTGGCTACGGAAAATGGAGAGCCTTCAATCGCTTCAAGTTTGCATATTTTTACATCGTCGATAAAGAATCGGTTGGATGTGGTTTTGGGTGCTGAAAACCTGATAGTGTCAACACCTGTGCCGACTCCGGATATGGTGAATTCTTTGAGTTCTGAGGCGGATGAGATGTTGTTGTCCAGTGTGATTGTTTTTAGCGCCGTTCCGTTTAGTAAGATGTCGATTGTTTTTGAATCGCCACTCCAGGCGGCAGCTTTAAAGGTTATTTTGAATTTTCCGGATAGATTTAAGGCGGGAGAAATTAAGGTGCCTGCCAGTGAACTTGTGCCCAGCTTGACTGTTCCGCCGGCTGCATATCCGTTTATTACACTCCAGCCTGAGTTGCTTAAGTTTAGATTTCCAGAAGCCCCGCTTCCGGAGGTGACGAAAGAGCTACTTGCTGCAATTGTATTGAAGTTTTCGTCAATGGCCGGAGTTGATTTATTTACGTTTAAGAGATACCCTGTTGCACCCTGCATTGCGCTCCAATTGGCGTTGAAGCTTTTGAGTGAAATGCAGGTAGCTTCGAGTGAGGTGGGGGCGGTGATGATTGGCGAGGCGGTTAACAAGATGTCTTTGATTTTGACACCTCTACCGCTGCTTCCTGGATTGGATAGTCTGAATTTGAAATTGCGGGTGTTTGCTGTTCCGATGATCAGGTCGCCCGAAGCGGTGAATGTGCTATTAGAGGTGGGTGTAGCTGTCAGGAAGTTTGTTGCGGACCAGGAGGCGCCCCCGTCTGTGGAGTACGAAACCAAGATCGAATTATAATTTCCGTTATCAAAACCGGCGTAGCTGAATGAGAGCGTCAGGTTGGTGTAGTTGCCAGTGTCGAAGGCCGGACTGATGATCTGGTCGCCAGGCGTTCCTGCATCCAGTAGCCAATAGCCCTCCTTCTGGATTGGATTATTGGTGTTGTTGTTTGTGTAGCTCCACTCAGTAGGTGAAGAGGCGCATGATTCTGAGATTAGGGTATTGCCGGAATGGCTTTTGGTGGCAAATAGCAGCAATAGAAATGTTAATCCCGTTTTTAGTGAAATAAAATTTCCTTTGTTAAGTAAGTTTGTCCTTCTCATAATGAATAAGTTTTTGGTAAGTATTGAATTTGTAGCCCCCTAGGGCTCGGATAGCTCAAATGCTTTACACATAGTCTTGTAGCTCTTTTTAATGGGGGGATTGAGTGTTGTGGATTAGTATATATGTGTAAAACATCGGTTTAAATGCAATAATAAGCAAAATATATCAAATATCAATGGTTGTGATTTGGTATTTGCGAAAAAAAATGAAGACAAGCCTCTTTTTGATATCGGTTGATTCACATTTGACAGCCCAGATACCGCTATTATCGTAAGGGGAGTTTGGCTGTGCACGGATTGTGTTATTTTGATACATTCTTAAATATGTCGGTGTTTTTAAATTGCAGAACAGCTCAATTTTTTATTGCGTAAGTTTCAGTGATGTAGCGGGTTTTCGCATCTACTTTGACTTTGGGGTAAGGCTGATTTTTGGAAATTATTAGTTATCTTTGCGAGCGGAAAAAGTAAAACCCTAATGTTTTCATTCTAACCCTCTGATTAAAAGGAGGTAATGTTCTGGAAAGTAAATTTAAACTGATGAATATGATTACAGACGTATTAAAAACACTGAGAGTAAAAGGAATTTCGCTTCCCCTCGAGATCGAAAATCTTCTTTTACAAGCTAAAAGTGTGACTCACTACAATTCTACTCAGGATTTGTTGGAGGCATCTTATGGCGGTAAAGGAAACAACAGTTTCGAAGTGAAATATGATGTTCCCGGTAAAGGAGAAGTCCTTGAGGCTGTAGTTCACAAAGTGATCAATGGTATTTCTGCAAACTATGTTGAATCATACATGCGCCGCAGAGACCCCAACACCATGTTGATCGGCGATGAGAAACCGACTGATAAGACACGATTCAAAGACAAATGTGGTTACGAATTCTCAGAAATGAGAAAAGAGACCTTCGAATGGCTGAAAAATCAGGATCTGATTACCTATTTTTACTTTGCAGGACACTATCCTGTAGGTGTGGGTGGTTTGGTAATTGCTCCTGCTAATGCCGGCTTCTTTGGATTCGGACTGGCTCAATTGCAGAAACTGATGGCTACCGATACTCTTCCTTCAGATTTCAAAATCGAATCGGCTGTATTCGTTGCTCCTCCATTCAGACATACTCACTTCGATGGCAAACAGATCGTGGTTCACAACCGTACCGAGCATCTGCACGAAGTGTATTCATATAACCTCTATCCGGGACCAAGTGCTAAGAAAGGTCTTTATGCAGTTCTTTTGGATAAAGGTGAAAAAGAGGGTTGGATCACCACTCACTGTTCTACCGTACAGGCTGCAAGCCCTTACGACAATCTGACTACTTTCATGCACGAAGGTGCTTCGGGAGGTGGTAAGAGTGAGATGATGCAAAACATCCCACGTGAAGCGAACGGTCAGATCAAAATCGGTCTGAATATGGCGACTCAGGAAGAGCGTTTGATTTCTATCCCGATGTTCTGTTCTTACTACCCTGTAACCGATGACATGGCAATGTGTCACCCATCAGTTCAAAAAACAAGTGGTAAGTTAACTGTAATTGATGCAGAGAACGGTTGGTTTATGCGTACCGATGGGGTAAATAACTATGGTGATGAGCCTATTCTGGAAAAACTCAGTCTGAACCCATCAGAGCCGCTTCTTTTCTTAAATATCGATACTAAACCTGATGGTTTGGCTATCATCTGGAACCACATTGAAGATGCTCCGGGTAAAAGATGTCCGAACCCACGTGTGGTGATCCCAAGAAAGAACTTCCCTAACGTATTGAACAAACCGGTTGCGGTTGACGTACGTAGCTTCGGGGTGCGCACTCCGCCATGTACCAAAGAAGCTCCTTCTTACGGTATCATCGGTATGTTCCACCTGTTGCCGCCAGCATTGGCATGGTTGTGGCGTCTGGTAAGTCCACGTGGATTTGCTAACCCAAGTATCGTGGATACAGGCGAGATGGAGAGCGAAGGTGTAGGTTCATACTGGCCATTTGCTACCGGTCAGATGATTCACCACGCTAACCTGTTGCTTGAGCAGATCGTAAACACCCCACGTGTTCGTTATACATTGACTCCTAACCAGCACATCGGTGTATGGAAAGTAGGTTTCAGACCGCAGCTTTTCATGCGTGAGTACCTGACCCGTCGTGGTAATGCGATGTTCCGTCGTGATCAGTACGAACCGGCGCGTTGTCCGCTGTTGGGTTACGAGATGAACTATGTAACTATCGAAGGCGCTAAAATTCCTTCACGCTTCCTTAAAGTGTACCGTCAGCCTGAAGTAGGAGAAGAGGGTTACGACAAAGGAGCTGAAATCCTGTACGACTTCTTCAGAAAACAGCTGCCTAAATACCTTCAGCCGGGCTTGAACCCACTGGGTAGAAGAATCATCGAGGCTTGCCTTAACGGTGCTTCTGTCGAAGAGTACAATGAAATGCTTCCAATGGAATACCAATATTCATTCCTGACTATGGAAGATCTCGAATCTCAAGATTAATCCCCACGATTAATATATTGTTAAGGCCCATCGGTTTGCTCCGGTGGGCTTTTTTATTCAATATCAATTGGTTAAATGTGCCGGACTGTTTTGTTTCAGACCGATTGGTTGAATGATAGTGTGTTAAATAGTAATAAATAGTTGCGTTTAGGTGCTGGTTTAATCGTTTAACCAATTATATTTGTCCTATCAAAGCGTAATCAGATAAAAATCTTATCAGTTCAGCCATGAAGAAGAAAGTATCCTTAAAAGATATAGCAGCGCATGTCGGAGTATCGACAGCACTGGTCTCTTATGTGCTGAACAATAAGAAAGAGGGCCGGATCAGCAAAGAGGTGACTGCCAAGATCAAACAGGCGGCTATTGACCTAAACTATCAACCTAACCAAATCGCCCGCAGCCTCAAAGCGCAAAAGACGCTTACGATCGGCCTGATTGTTGCTGACATAGCTAACCCGTATTCGTCCCAGATTGCCCGCATTATCGAGGATGAAGCGCAAAGACATGGTTACACTGTCATTTTTGGCAGTTCTGACGAAAGTGGCTCAAAGACACAGGACCTCATTATGCTGCTGATGAACCGTCAGGTGGATGGATTTATCATCGCTTTTCCGGAACGTTGTGAAGAGCAGGTCAATTATCTAAAACGAGTAGGAGTTCCCTTCGTGATGATTGACCGTTATTTTCCTGAAATTACGGCAAACTGCGTGACTATTGACAACTATCGTGCAGCGGCTAAAGCTGTTCAGCATCTGATAGATAACGGTCGCAAACGCATTGGTGTGGTATCTTACGCCACCACCCTGCATCACCTGAATGAACGTCAGAGAGGTGCTGTGGAATTGATGAATGACCCTTCGCTGGTCGGAGAGGTGCGTATTGATCACGTAGCCGAAGATGTAACGGCTGCGGTAACCCGCTTCCTTTCACAACCTGAACCTGTTGATGCTATTTTCTTTACAACCAACTTGTTGACCATCTCCGGCCTGAAAAGCCTGAATGAGAGAAAGATAAGGATCCCCGATGAGGTCGCAGTGGTTGGATTTGACGAAACAGATGCTTTTGACCTGTTTTATGCTCCCGTTACTTATGTGAGACAGCCTATGACCGAACTCGGTAGCGAGGCTGTGAAGCTCCTCCTCAATGCCATTGAAAACCCTGATTCTTACGAATCGGTTATCCTGGACACTGAACTTATCATCCGCCAATCTTCTGTTATTTCCAGATAATATTTTTTTGCCCGAATGTTTAAACGATTAAACAATCTCTTTGGATTAATAATTCAAATCAATAATATATTTATCATGAACTCAAATGACCTTAAAATCAAGACAGTGGTGTGTTACGGCGAAGTACTTTGGGACATTTTCCCAACACAGACCAAACCCGGCGGCGCACCGATGAATGTGGCTTACCATCTGCGTAAATTCGGCATCGACAGCCGTATGATTAGTCGGGTAGGTGCAGACAACCTGGGAGACCGGTTAAATTATTTGCTCAAAGGATGGAATATCCCTGCAAATTACTGCCAGCCGGATACCAATCACGAAACCGGACAGGTTTTGGCGACCGTATTACCCGGCAATGAGATGTGCTATACCATCCAGGAAGGTGCTGCCTGGGATTTTATCGAATGGAATGAGCAGCAGGCTGAACTGGTGAGAAATGCTGACGCATTCGTATTCGGCAGTCTGGTGACACGCAACGAAACATCACGCGAAACGCTTTACCGCCTGATTGAAGAGGCGAAGTTCAAAGTGTTTGACATCAACCTTCGTCCTCCGTTTTATTCGCGGGATATCCTGGAATATCTGTTGGGAAAATGCGATTTACTGAAGTTAAACGAAAACGAGGTGGCATTGCTTGCTCAATGGTATTCCCTTGAATGTGATGATGAAGTGGGTTGCGTTCGATTTCTGCAAAAAGAATTCAACATTAGCGAGATAATCGTAACCAAAGGCTCAGAAGGAGCAACCTATTACACCCTGACCGAAAGTTGCTCATTGTCGGCTTACCTGGTAGAGGTGAAAGATACGGTAGGTAGCGGAGACTCCTTCCTTGCTGCATTCTTAGCTAAAAAATTACAGGGAGCACCGGCAGAAGAAGGTATGAAATATGCCACCGCATTGGGTGCATTTGTCGCTTCACACGAAGGAGCCTGCCCAGAATATAATCTTGAAAACCTAAACGAATTTATCACAAAAAAAGAACCTGAACTTGCCTTTTAATTCAAAACCTAATACTTTAAAACACAAATCTATGCAAACTTCAAGCTTTAATTCAGCGAAAACCGTCGTTGCATCGGCATCGACCAGTGAGAAAGTACAAAAAGCAAGCAGCTATCTGTTGCCGCTTATTCTTATCGTGAGCCTCTTCTTTATGTGGGGAATGGCCAATAACCTAAACGACATTCTGATAAAACAATTCAAGAAAACGTTTGAACTTACCGATTTTCAATCGGGTCTGGTGCAGTCTGCATTTTACATGGGATATTTTCTGTTTGCCATTCCGGCTTCATTGGTGATGCGGAAGTTTAACTACAAGGCTGGTATCATTATCGGGTTGTTGCTTTATGCTACCGGTGCGTTTCTTTTCTTTCCGGCGGCAAACCTGGGATCTTATGGATTCTTCCTCTTTGCCCTGTTTGTGATTGCTTCCGGTCTGGCTTTCCTGGAAACGGCTGCTAATCCTTATGTATCAGTGCTTGGAACTCCTGAAACTTCGACCTTCCGTTTGAATATGGCTCAATCGTTTAATCCGATTGGTTGCGTAACCGGTATTCTGGTTGGTCAGCATTTCATCTTCTCGGGTGTGGAATATACCAAAGAGCAGATGGCCAAAATGTCTCCCGAAGCCCTGAACGCCTACTATTCAGCTGAGTCTCATGCCGTGCAAATGCCTTATTTAGTGATTGGAATGGTGATTCTGGCCTTTGCTTTTGCCATTGCCATTACAAAATTCCCGACTGTAAAAGATGAGGAAGATGCAGAAAAAACTTCCGCAAAAGGGACCTTGGTGCACATCTTCGGCAAACGTCATTTTAGACAAGCCGTTTTGGCACAGTTCTTCTACGTAGGTGCACAGGTATGTATCTGGAGCTATTTGATTCGTTACATTCAGGGAACTGTTCCGGGAACACCTGAGAAAATTGCAGCTAACTTCCTGACTATTTCGTTGTTGGTGTTTACAACAGGACGTTTCGTGGGAACAGCTTTGTTGAAGAAAATCAAAGGGCACAACCTATTGGGTATCTATGCTGTTATTAATGTAGTATTATTATTGATTGGTGTTTTGCTTCCCGGAAATATCGGTGTTTGGGCTTTGGTGGCTACCAGCTTCTTTATGTCTATCATGTATCCGACTATTTTCTCATTGGGTATCCGTGACCTGGGACAACATACCAAACTGGCTGCTTCGGTGCTGGTTATGTCTATTATTGGTGGTGCTGTACTGACCATGATAATGGGAGCTGTATCTGATGTGGCTGGAATTTCAAATTCTTTGTTCGTTCCGCTGCTTTGTTTCGTCTTTATCGCATTCTACGCTTTGAGAGGATACAAGGAAAAATCAGAGTCCGATACCGAATGTTCAGCATATTAATTTGCCCTTATAACCCTTTTAATCTATTTGAATATTTAGCCTAAACAAATTTCAATTTCTCCCTGCTATTTTTTTTGCATCGCAGGTTAAACGATTAAACAAAATGAAAAACACAAAATCAATCATCATTATAGCGATGTTGCTCTTCATTCAGGTAATGAAAGCGCAGGTCGTAATTACCAACACCCGGATGTCATTCGGAACAACAGGACGTATCGGAGTGGGTGCATCACCCACCGGTGAAGGTAATATGTGGAAACCACTTAATCTTAACGGTCAGGGCTCATTGGGCGGACGTATGGAGCAAGTGGATTATATGGACTTGTTGCCAGCACTGCACTTTACTCCGATGATCGCAGGGAAAGATTGTACAAATGTAACGTTTCAGGTACGATTGGGAATGTATTCCCAGAACGGTCAGTTTATGGGAAATACGAGTACACGTACCATGAGTGGACTGACCTTTATTTTGCCTGAAACCTACATTGAAGGTAAAAATATTCTGGGTAGCAAATGGTCGGCATGGGCAGGCGTTCGTTTCCGTCGTTACGATGATATTCATATTACGGACTACTTCTACTTTGATGACCACTCGGCTCAGGGATTCGGATTCAGCCATAAGAATACGGAGATTGCCATGTATATGCCTGCAAATACTGATTCGGCAGGTGTCTATCCCTATAATTATGCTATTAATATCGGAAATTCTAAGAATGCGGTTATTCGTCAACGTCAGGCCTGGGTGATTGAGCATAGCATTCTTTCGAAAAATGGTTCCGTCCTGAAGTTACTGGGTGAATTCCACCACGTAGCCGGAACTTCTGAAAAAGCAACTGTCAAATATGCCGCAGACAACGGCTGGGTGATTGGTGCGAAGTATAATAACGATATCAAGACCGCTTTGCCGGGGTCATTTAACCAGTTTTCAATGCGTTACGGACATGGCATTGCCAACGGAGGAGATAACGGAACCACTTATACCTGGGCTACTTACGGTGCTCCTGATGAAAATGGCAAATATACTAGTGCCTATTCGTTTACGACTGTCGAGCATTTTCTGCTGAACCTGTCAAGAAAGCTGTCGTTGAATGGTTACGGAGTATTTACCAAAAGTAAAGGTGGTGCCGACAGTGACGGTAAAGCGACTTACTTCAACGGTAACCAGATTTACAACCGCAAAACGGACTTTGTGGTAGGTATGCGTGGATTGTTTTATGCAACCAACTGGCTACACCTGTTGGGAGAGGCACACTACGCCATCCGTAAAGACGGTGTGAATCCGAATGCTGAGATGATGAAGTTTGATTTTGCACCGACCATTGTGCCGCTGGGTAAACGTGACCCGTGGTGTCGTCCGCACATTCGTCTGGTATTCTCTCTGGCTCGTTATAACGACTTTGCAAAGAATAACCAGTATTCGCCCTGGTTGCAAATCAACCAGAAACAGTGGGGGACTTACATCGGTGTGAAGACAGAGTGGTGGATATTCTAATTTGAAAATTAGCGGATTAGCAATAAGCAAATGCGAATCAGAGAGTCAATTGTAAATGAATAAATTGTAAATTAAGATTATGCCCAAATTTGGAACATCCATATTATCGTTTATCCCTTCCTGGGATGCAGAGAGAGGAAGATACGCGATACAACAAACAGCCAGCTTCGGCTTTGATATGCTGGAAATAAGCTTGCCGTCAACGCTCGATTTTGATGCGAAAACGGTGAAAAAACAACTTGATGATAATGGCGTGGAAGGACGACTGTCGCTCAATATCCCTGCCAATTGCCACATCCCGTACTATCCGGATAAAGCGACCGATTTGCTGAAAAGAGCGTTGGATTTAGTGGCAGAGATGGAGGGTGACTTCCTGGGTGGTGTGTTGCATTCCGCCATAGGAACCTTTACCGGACAGCCCTGTACACCGGATGAGCGTAAAATCGTGCAGCAGGTCTTTAAAGAAGTGGCGGCCTATGCCAAAGAGCGAAACATCACCATCGCCCCCGAGCCTATCAACCGTTACGAAAGCTATGTCTTTACGGCAGCGGAAGAGGTACTGGAGATGATTGAGGCCATTGGTGCCGATAATATTGGCGTTCATTTGGATACCTTTCACATGAATATTGAAGAAAGGAACTTTTATGAGCCGGTGATCAAAGCTGGAAGCCGCCTGAAACATGTCCACATGACAGAAAGTGACCGTGGTATGATGGGAGAGGGGAATGTACATTGGGACGACCTGTTCCGTGCATTGGCTGAGATTAATTACCAGGGGCCTTTGGTACTGGAGAATTTCTCGTCTCAGATTAAAGAATTGGTGGGGCCGACCTCATTGTGGCGACCGTCTAAATACAACTCTGAAGATTTAGCTAAAGGCAGTCTCGCCTTTATGAAACAGATGGTAGAAAAATGGTATAAATAGTTGAAATGTGTGTTTGAGTAAGGTTTTGCAGTTGAAAGCCTACTGGGGCTTTCTCTGCAAGCCTTTAAAAAAGAAAAGCAACGGTTGGAATGATTTCCATATCGTTGCTTTTTCGTTTTATTTCTTGAACGCCCTGTCCATGGCCCGGCGGTCTTCTTTCTCTTTCAGGGTTTCGCGCTTGTCGTACTCTTTCTTACCTTTTGCGGTGTAGATAACCAGCTTGGCAAGCCCTTTCTCACTGATAAAAAGCTTCGAGGGGACAATGGTAAAACCGGTATCCTTGGTCGCACGCCAGAGTTTGGTTAACTCTTTTTTTGTCAGCAGCAATTTGCGGTCGCGGCGCGGATTATGCTGGTTGTAGGAACCATACGAGTATTCGGCGATGTGCATGTTTTTGACCCAAAGCTCACCGTTGGCGAAGTAGCAGAAGGTGTCAACCAGACTGGCTTTTCCCAGACGGATGGATTTGATTTCGGTCCCGGTAAGCACGATACCGGCAATGTATTGATCCAGCAATTCGTAGTCAAAGCTGGCGCGTTTATTTTTTATATTGATGGAAGATGGTTTCACTGTGAAAATGTATTTACAAAATAAGAATTGTCAATGGTAGGTTGTTATAAATCAAACTTTTAATCCCGGCATCAGGGAAAAGAGGATTTTCTCGATAATTACCGGAGATAAAAGAATCAGGGCCGAGAAAACAGCAGTAAAGGTGATTCTTTTCTTTTCATCAAGTTTGACAAACGGGCCGATGGATTCCCAGATGATATAGATAACGTACAATTCACCTACTTTGATAAAGAAAAAGTCAGGAATCAGTTCCAATACGGCCACGATAACAAATGTGATGCAAGAGGCATAACCGACATATTTCTGGAAAAAGCGGCTGTCTCCCTTAATCGTGGGATACCAACGACCGGCTATCTGCTTTAGCGCAAAAGCGGCCAGGTAGAATCCTCCTATAAGTCCGGTAAGAACGGTAGTTGCCTCTTTTATTGCAGTTTGCATGCCTTCATCTTCACGAGCCTGATATATTTTACCCAGAAAAGCTGCTATGGTGGCTGTGATAATCAACGGATAGACGAAGCGACTCAGATATTCCTGGTGGCTCTCTTCGCGTTTTGACAACATATCCCACGCCCTGGCAGGCTGGGTGATAAGCAAAAGTATGGAGGTGAAAATATTCTTAATCATTTCCTGGGTCGTTATATTCGTGCAAAGATAAAAATTAATAGAGAGGTTTAAAGAACGGTTTTGCTAAAATGTCGGATAACCGTTTTAATTTCTATTCCGATTGCCCCTGATATTGTGGGTGTTTGGACTAACCCGTGTTTACCGCTTAAAATCGCTCGTACTTTACCGTAAAAACTGATTCGCTCGTTTCAGTCACCCTGAATCACACGGGATAATCCTTCAAACTTATACGGTTGAATTGATACCCGTTATATATTGGTAAAGTATAGGGTAATATTCGATGTTCGCATACGCCCGTATTCGACAATCGCATACGCTAATATGCGACACTCGTATACGCTCGTATTCGACAATCGCATACGCTAATATACGACACTCATATACGCTCGTATGCGATACATGAATACGGGCGTATTGGACATCTTAATACGTCCGTATTGATCACCTTAATGATCCCGGCCAATCGGCACCACCAACTTCACGCTAAAATTTCGCCCCATATTATAGACGCCAGTCCGTCCGGTGGCATAGTTGACCGGAGCATATTTCAGGCGGCTAAGGTGACTTTGGTAGGCAACATCAGTTAGATTGGTTACATTCATGTAAATGGAGAAGAGTGTATGTCTTTTGCATGTAAAGTCCGTTCCCAGTCCCAGATTGAGCAGAGAGTAGCCCGGAGTGCGTGTTTCGGTATTGTAAGCCGAAAAGACGTTGTTTTGGGCAAAATAGTTCTCCAGCTCCAGTTTAAGGTAACCGTTTCGGATGAATTTTCCCCACTTGTGCAGCTCTGCTTTGACTGCCAACTGGTATTTCGGAGCGGGAGTAAACGGTAGATTCCTTGTCGAATCGGACTGATGCAACTGCATGGCACGCACGTATGAGAAGGCATTTTCAATGTGCAACCAATCTATCGGGTGGGGGTGAATGTCGAAACGGAACTCTCCGCCATACAGATGAGCATCTCCGGATACGAACTTAAACGCGGTAGTTCCGTCCATCAACGAATCGCCACCTGCCACGTTGTTGAGCTTGCGGGCGAAGATATAATTGTTGATGCGGTTGTCAAAGAGATTCAGTTCGGCAGAGATGTGTTGCGTGTTCAGTCCAAAAGTGTAATCCAGTTGCAGGCTGTTTTCAGGCTTCAGGTTGACGTTTCCAATCTCGTAACGGAAAGTCCCCTCATGCACGCCCTTTGCTCCTAATTCGGAGATATTCGGGGCACGGAAACCACGCGAGAGGTTGAGTTTGGTAAACAGGGTTTTGGAGATTTGCCACGTCGCACCCAGGCTACCTGACACTCCACCGAAATTCTTTCTGAATGCAGAGAACCGTTCGGTGGCACCGCTTTCTGTTGAACTTACCGCTTCACCTTTGTCGTTTACGAATAGGCTTTGACTATCAATGTGGCGGTTATCGAGACGCACACCTCCGCTCACATCGACTTTCCCCAAAGCCTTTTGGGCAATGGCGTATATCCCGGCATCAAACAGGTTATACTCCGGCACCAGATATGCTGTCCCCTTATTGCGGGAAGCCTGCTGCATGCCGTTTACCCCAACGGAGATGTTGTAATTGTTGATTTCCGGAAAGTTGTATTTGACATCGTAATTCAACGTATTCATGTGGAAATAGAGTCCGTATTGATTTGTCAGAATATTGTCAAACTCCTGGCGCCGGTTTTGCTGAAGTCCCAAGGTTGCCGCCAGATTGCCTTTCCCCAGATAGAGGTTATTGCTCCAGACAACCTTGTAGTGGTCGATTTGCTGGTAGGGCATTTGCGGATGATAGGATTTCATGTCCTTGTCGGAGGCAATGGCGAAATCTTCCTGTCCGTTTTGATTGATAACCGTTTTAAGGAATTTGCCCGAAGCACTGTCACGTTCGCCTTCCACCATGCCGGGTTGGAGGTGATAAGCGCTCAGTGTCAGGTGTGAATATCCCCACGATTTATTTAGCCCAATCTTTCCGCTGAAGGCATTCTCCCGAAATCCTGAATTGAAGACATATCCATCGTATCGGTTTTGGTAGGCATGCGCCATCTTATGGCTGTACCGCACGTCCCAGATGATGCCTTTTTTATTGCCTGCCAGATTGAGCGAATAACCTGTCAGCCCATTGTTGGTCTGGTAATTCGTTGTCACATTGCCCGCAATCTTACCTTCCTGCAACGGCGGTTCCGGCAGCAGATTGACAACCCCCGCCATTGCATCCGAGCCATACATCAGTGTGGCCGGACCTTTCAGTATCTCCACCCTGCCTACGCCATATTCATCTACTTCGATGCCGTGCTCGTCGCCCCATTGCTGTCCTTCCTGACGGATACCATCGTTAACCACCACCACGCGGTTGTACCCCAATCCACGTATAACCGGCTTAGAGATACCTGTTCCGGTGGTGATTTGCGAAACTCCGGGCTGAGAGGCAATGGCGTCGATGATGTTGGTCGAGCTATTTTGAAGAAGCAGAAGCTTCGGCACAACGCTGATCGGAGTGGGGGTGCGTTTCTGTTCCCCGGCTTTGGAAAGTCCGGTTACCACCACCTCGTTCAGTTCAGTCACGGTGTGCTCGAGCGCGAAGTTTTTTACAGCGGTTTTCGTCAGGTCAATGCTTTCTATGACGGTACGAAAATCGAGGTATTGAACCTGTATCAGCACTTTGGTGTTGGGCAGATTCTCCATGCGGTAGTTACCGTTGATGTCGGTAACGGTTCCCACTTTCAGGTCGGGGAAATAGATGGTTACTCCGGGGAGCGTATTGCCGGTGGCAGCTTCGGTGACTTTCCCGGTGAGAATGGCTTTCGCCGTTGTACGTGCAGATATGTGAAGTGTAACCGACACTATCAGCGTCAGTACAAGATATATTCTTTTCATTGAAAATGATTATTGATTAATGTAAATAGGAGTCATCTGTCAACGTAACAGATACACGGATATAATAGATTGTAACAGAAGCCATCAGCTTTGTTGATGAATTGATTCTGAGAATGAAAATATCAGCACGCAGGAGGTGCCCGTAGAGAAGGAAGTGCTACGGCTTCAACCGTAACGGCTGAAAGATGAAACGCATATTGTTTGTCGGGATAAATCGGTTGCTCCGGGAGAATTCCTTCCTCCGGTTGTACGAACTGTACAAACTCAAAGTCACAGATGGGACAGTCAGAAGCATGTTTACCTCCAGTAATAACATATCCCGTTTGCTTCTCTTGCCGGCAAACGTCCGCTTGCGTATGGCGGTGAATGAATTTCACCGCAGTAGGGAACAGTAGCAGGAGAAGTTGCAGCCACGCAATCAGGATTATATGTCGTTTCCGGCTTTTCATCTTGCCTGCAAAGGTAGAAGGAAAACCGGTTGGATTTGGCTAATTCAATTTTAAATAGAGTGAATCCATCTGTATAAGACAAAAAAACACCCCGATACCTGTTAGATATCGGGGTAATCAGTTTATTGCATTTATTCGTTTGGTTATCCGATTTTTAATGTCTTTCAATCCTGAATCCGGTAATCAGTTGGTGGCTCTGTACGGTGCGGAATCCGAAATATCCTGACCGATAAGGGGCCGGGTCAGTATAGTCAAAGAGTTTTTCGCCATTCAATATATAAGTGACTCTATTTCCAACGACTTCAATTTTGATATCGTACCAGTAATTGGGCTTGAGCAAATGTGCTGCATCGGTGTATTCTTTGATGATGTCAGGACGTACTTTCCCTTGCCTGAAGCTGTCGTAATCGCCGTCGTATTTGCGAAAACGGGAGGTAGTGTTGTTGTTGCCGCCAAAGCCCACATAGTACATTTTCAGGGAATAATATTTTGAGAAAACGCCTCCCCGCCACTCTTTCCGGGCGAAGAAATCATTGGGATGTAGAGAATCCTGTGCCATCCAGAAGCTGTTCAGATCGCTGAGCCGGTCGTTGGGACCACCATTCATGATGAATAGTGCTTTGTAACTGATGCTGATGTCTCCCGAGAGCGGCTGATTGTACCAGAGGGTAATGCCTTTGGGGGAATTTATTTCGACGGTGTCTTTTGAAAATCTCACTTTCGTTTGGGGAGATTCCTGCTCGATGATCCAGTTTTCGGGCAAAAGAACGGATTTTATTTTCTTTGCAGAAATTGACTGAGTAAGAATCAGGCAAATGATGGCAAATGCGACTTTGTGTATAAGTCGTCTGGAGAATGATAAGCTGGTGATATTGTGCATAAGAGTTTGCTAAATGTTTTAGAGTGGGTGCTCAACTACAGGGAACTATTTTCCCCATCAAATGGTCCGATGCCCGGAGGATTAAACAATCCCCAGTCATCCACAATATAATTCCATTTATCGAAGCCTGCCACCCAGTCGATGAAGAGCAGGCGATATTCCTCAATCAGTTTGCGCACGATATCGAAGTATTCGGTGTGCTCGAAACCGAACATCTCCAGTGTGTGATTCTGTACCATCAGGTTGCGGGCAGCTTTGCGGATCAGTGCGGCACACTCCATGCGCAGGTCATAGAGGTCGCCGCCCTCTGCACCCGCTACTTTGGAGGTCAGCATCAGTGCGTCCTCCAGCATGATTCGTTTGATGGTATTTAAGTGGTCTTCAGTTTCAGGGATTAGGTCGGTAATCTGAATGACCATTTCCAATATTTCATTCCCCTTTTGGAACAGGGGATGGCTGTCTATGTTATTTCGGTAATTCTCTTTGTCAAACATCGGTTTTATACTATCGGGTTTCTGCAAATATATTATTTCCCTTCGTTAATTCCGGCAATTACCTTTGCAAAGCGCTCCGGCAACCAGATATTCTGAATATCGTCAGAAACCGCCTGGGCAAATAGCGGTGCGATATCTTCAGGAGTATATCCTGCAATACCACATCCAATTTCAGTGACCAGAAAGTGGTAGTTCGGGTGTTGCCGGGCAAAACAGATAAATTCATCGACATAGGGTTTAATTTCCCTAACCGAGCCAAACATGGTCGGGATGGCATAGGTTTTACCTTGCAGACCGACTCCCTGTCCCATAATGGCGCCCCACTTCAGGGCCAGTCGTGCGGCTCCACCACCGTGCATGCCGTGGATATTACTGCCGAATACAAAGATTTCATTATCGGCAAGGGTGGTGATGTATGCCGGGGTGAGTCTCGGAAACGTCTTCATCGCTTATTGGTTAAATGTAAAGAAAATCATCTGATTATCCGGCTACTGAAAGTGGTATAGACTTCCAGAAGCTCTTCAGGTAAATATTGCAGTGCCTTGTTAATCAACGCATCGGGGATGCCGTAGTAAGCCTCTGCAATTGCTCCGGTAATGCAGGTCAACGTATCGCTGTCTCCGCCCAGTGAAATAGCCAGCCGGATAGCCTCTTCAAAGTCCGTACTATCCAGAAATGCGGTTATGGCCTGTGGTACGGTTCCCTGGCAGGTCTCATTAAACTGATAGGTTGGTCTGATCTGGTCTCAGGTTTTATCCAGTTCATAACCGAAACGAGCGATAATATCCTCCTTAATCACCTGTTTGCTTTTTCCGGAACGGGCCAGAAAGATAGCAACAGCTACAGCCTGTGCTCCTTTTACTCCCTCCGGATGATTGTGGGTGACCGCTGCGGAACGTTCCGCGAGATCTAACGTCTGCTCCAGCGTATTACAAAACCATCCTACGGGAGAGACGCGCATAGCCGAACCATTCCCGAAACTGCCGTAGGGCTTCGGTGCATCACTTCTTATCCAGCGGGCAAACGAACCACCGTAACCACCCATCGGATTGGGGTATTTGCGGCAATAATCAAGCAGGGTTGCCTGGTATTGACAGGCCTGCAAAGCTTCGTCATTCATCAACCAATCGGCTGTAGCGACCGTGCATATCGTGTCATCGGTATAGTCACATTCAGGATGAAACAGCTCAAATGCTTTGCTTTTAAAATCACGGAAATCAAATCGCGAACCTACAATGTCGCCTATAATTACTCCTAACATAAGTATAATTTAAGGTGAATCTCCATTTTACAGGTTATCTACAAAGGTATTTATAATTTATTGTTCAACCCGGATATGGCTTTGAAATCTATTTTTTCTGACCAATATCTTTCCTCCGAATAATTGCCGGTCACGCAAACAAAAGTAGAAATACATACGTTACGAAATAGTCATCAATATGCAATATGTCAACAGAATGTTGTAGCAGATCAATTGCTTATTAATGTCCGAAACAGGAATGAATACAAATAACGCAATTAAACAACGGATAATCCGATGGGACAGGCTAATTGTACTGCTTGTTACCACCATTTTTTGCGTTACAGCCTGTTCGGATTCATCCCGACATCCTTTGCAAAGAAAAAGCACAGTTACTCATTCTGAAACCATGAACCATCCCCATCTTTCAAACACTCACCCCAAAGATACTCCCGCTACAATCCGACTTTTTCTGTGTGGTGACGTGGCGACAGGAAGAGGAATTGACCAGATCCTTCGTTATCCGGTTTCTCCTGTTATTTATGAATCGTATGTACGCGATGCCCGTGATTATATCCGCATTGCGGAGGAGGTTAACGGACCGATACCACATCCCGTGAATAATTTCTACATCTGGGGCGACGGGTTGAAGGAATTGAGGAGATTCAGTCCTGATATTAAAATCATCAATCTGGAAACGGCCGTGACTTCCAGCGAAGAGTGCTGGCCTGACAAGGAAATCAACTACCGGATGAATCCGCGCAACATCGGCAGTCTTACTGCTGTCGGGATTGATTACTGTTCTTTGGCCAATAATCATGTCCTGGACTGGGGCTATACCGGACTGAAGGAGACGCTTGCAACTTTGAGAAAATCAGATATTCATTATGCAGGTGCCGGAGTAAATCTGGATGAGGCAGAGAAACCTGCCATCGTTTCGGTGAAGGGCAAAGGCAAGGTGATTATCTATTCCTGCGGAACGCTCTACAGCGGAGTTCCTGAAGAGTGGGCTGCTACTGCAAATAGAGCAGGAGTAAATCTATTGCCCGATCTGACGGAAAAGGTCTTTCAACGGATAAAGGAAAAGATTGAATCGGTCAGGAAGAATGGGGATATTGTTGTTTTTTCGATTCATTGGGGAGCCAACTGGGGATATGAAACGCCTGAAAGTTATGTCCGTTTTGCCCATCGTCTAATTGACGGAGCAGGAGTGGATATTGTCCACGGCCACTCTTCACACCATGCGAAAGGATTGGAAGTGTATAAAGGCAAACTGATTCTGTACGGATGCGGTGATTTGTTAAACGACTACGAAGGCATCGGTGGGGAAGAGGCCTACAGGCCGGATTTGGCTCTGATGTATTTTGTAGAAATAGATCCATCTACCGGGAAACTGGTCAATCTGACCATGTCTCCTATGCCGATCCGGAAGTTCAGGTTGAACAAGGCATCCCGAACTGATGCCCAATGGTTGGCTAAAATGCTAAACCGGGAATCTCAACTTTCCGGTGGGAAGATAGTATTGGACCCAAATAACAGACTTTGTCTGGTATGGGAGAAGTAGTACTGATTCAGATGAATATATCTTACATCATTAAAACTCAGGTGGTGGAATTTTCCCCCTTACAATATCCATAATCTCCGATGTTTCTGAATCGTCGGGTTTCTCACAGCCGCAATAATAATCTTCCAGAATGAAATTGCCCATTTGATTGCAGGTCTCGATTACTTTTTCAATAAATGAGGCGACGGAAATCGTTGTGGGCATCAGGATGCTGAACATAAAGAAATCATCTTTAGCCTCGTACCACTCAAGCTCGCAGCCAAGTTCCCGGGCAATATCGTTGGCTTCCGTTTCTATGTAAATGTTTTGCCAGTTTTTAAAATGCTGATCTTCTTCGCGGGGCAGTATCATGAAACAAAACTTCAGTTGGTCATTGTTTTTCCCGATGCCGGTATAGACAAAGTCTTCATCTTCAACCCCCAATTCCATTCGTAGGAAAAGAACAGACTCGCCTAATGCCAACTTAGCCCACTCTTCCAGTTCCTGTTCCGGATTTTCGGCGTATTTCTTCAGATGCTGATGTGCCGAAACCTTTCCGGAGTGAGCCAGGATTGCCAGAGCTTGTTTTTTGTCTGCAATTGTTTTATCCGGTTCAAAGAGAGTCTTTCCCCATTGCTCCAGTTCATCTTCTGAAAGCTTGTCGGGCAAGTTGTTGTGTACGTTTTCTATATAGTCAGGATGGGAATTCATACGCTTTGCTTTTATAGGAACTCATTTATTCTTAAAGATATATCCCATCAACCGGTCAACGTATTGCTCGATTGATTCGTTTTCATGGATTGGAAATGCTTCAAAGCTATTCTGGACCAGGTCGATATAATTTTCAACCTTTCTGAAATTGCTTTCCAGTAGATACTTATCTCCCGTTTCCCGATATTCTCCTTCGTCATTTACGACAAATTCAGAGAGGTATTTATTGCTCAGATAACGGAGTAATGCAACGATCACCATATGGGTTTTAACACCGGTGAACTGTGTTTTGGTAAACAGCATGTAAAGGAATTCTTGTTCCTGAGGGTTGGTAGACTGGCCGTATAGCTGTAAGTTGAGCGGATTGCTCATGCGACCGTTGGACAGAAACGAGAATTGCACCGCTTCACAATGGGGAGGGGAGAAGGAGATACCGTAGATGTTGTCGGTGATCGGATGATTTAAGGTCATACGATCACTATAAAGATCAACAGGAAATTCCCGCTCAAAAATAAAATATTCCCAACCTTGTGTCCGGGCAATGTCTTCGATCTCGTCAATCATTTCTGATAAGTTGGCGGCAGGATTGAATCGTCCGCGGTAATGAATGGTGATGCCCATGATTTTTATGATATTTGGTGGAAATCGTTGTGTTTAATGTTGAGGCAATATCAGTTTGTCGATACACCAGAAACCCCATTGATTGACCAACTCCATCTTTCCTTTCCCTGAATAACGAACCTTCTCTATTGAGTTTTCAATTTCTCCGGTAAAGTCACATTCGAACTGCACCCGGGCTTTTTCCAGATCAAAAAAGAGCTTCGTGATGGAGAATTTCCGGATGGTGAATGCTCTGAAGGAGGCTCTGAAATCAGTATGCCAGTTTCCTGCTTCAGCCTCTTTTGACAAGAAGGTTGTGTAATAGGTGCTTTTCTTGTCCAGGTAAATTCTGAAAAAGTCGATGCTGTGATTTTCAATGTCATAAGCATGATTGGGATGAAACTCTTCATACGTAAAGTGGGTGAACATCCCGGGGACTTTCATATTGTCGATCTCTTCAAGGAAGAGTTCTTCGGTGATAAACCGGTACAATTCACGATCTTCTACCTCACAAATAGTGTCCACAGTGAGGTTGTGTTGATTGAGTAATTCAAAGAGATTGTCCAGTTCTTCTCCGATTTCAGTATCGGGAATATCTTCCGACTTACGGTATTCGGGTCTTCCGATCATCTCGAAAAGTTGTATGGGTTCAGCATTTTCGAAGGCCTTCTCAAAGTTCAGTATATAATCCAGAAACTGTCCTTCAATCTCAGGTGAAAGGTTTTTGTTGCTTCCGGATAAATCTGCGCCATATTCCTGGCGAAGTTTTTCTTTTTTTATTTCATTCTCTTTTCGGAGTTGCTCTTTTTTATCGGGCAAGTCATCCGGATATTGATTCTTACTCATGATTAGATGTTTTGTGTTAAATAAATAAGTTCTGAAACTTTAGAGGGGTAATCCCGACCGATTGTTTTGGCCTGGATTTCTTTGAGAACCTTCCTTTTAATAGACTATCGTTAACCTGAAATGTATTGAAGATAAAGTCGTTCCTATCCGGGATAACTTTGTTTTCTGCTTTGATGTTCAAAGTTAACGTATTTTGGATAATGGAGAGGCTGTTGCGGATTAATATTGGTGCGGACGGGGAAGAATCTTTTTTTATCGGTGTATATCGATTCAAATCAGTGCTCTCTATGTGTCATACAGGGGGCTTCTCCGTACCTGTATATCTATTATGGTTCACTACAAAGTTAGTAATAATATATTTATAGCATAGATGTTATATACTTTTAAAAATATACTATATATATGCTATATCTAAGCTATATGTATGTTATATCTATACTATAATAGATAATATGCACCGGAGATGGTACGGAGAAAGAGCCCATTTGTAGAAACAAAAAAAGTTACTACCATCCGATCCGGGATGATAGTAACTTTATAAAACAATAGACGATAACTTATTCTCAGAATCAGAACCGGTTATCACCGTCAAGTAGGTTGCCCAGACCTCCCAGGATGCTGCCCTCTTCGCGTCGACTGCCACCTGCTTTGGGAGCAGAAGCGATGATGCGATCGGCCAGTCGGCTAAACGGCAATGACTGTACATAGACGGTGCCCGGACCGCGCAGGGTTGCGAAGAAGAGTCCTTCACCGCCAAAGAGTGAGTTTTTGATACCACCGATAAATTCAATATCATACTGCACATCGCGGGTAAAACCCACAATGCAACCGGTATCCACCTTCAGAACTTCACCGGCTGCAAGCTGTTTCTCTACCAGTGTGCCTCCTGAGTGCACAAAAGCCAGTCCGTCACCTTCCAGCTTTTGCATGATAAAGCCCTCACCGCCGAAGAGTCCGGTGCCGAGCTTGCGGGTAAACTCAATGCCTACCTGCACCCCTTTGGCTGCACAAAGGAAAGCATCTTTCTGACAGATAAACTTGCCGTCGAAGCGCGCCAGGGCTATCGGAATGATCTTGCCGGGATAGGGCGAAGCAAAGGAAACCCTGCTTTTGCCGTAACCGACGTTTTCAAATGCTGTCATAAATAGGTTTTCACCGGTGAGTACGCGTTTACCGGCAGAAAGTAGTTTTCCGAAGATGCCGGAATTGTTGTACGATCCGTCTCCGAATATCGTTTCCATGCGAATTCCGTTATCCATCATCATAAGACTGCCCGCTTCGGCTACCACTACCTCTTGCGGATCGAGCTCGATCTCAATGTATTGCATCTCTTCTCCATAGATTTGGTAATCTATCTCATGTGATCTCATAGGTTGATTGTGTTTATAGTTGTAAACGTTTGATTTCTGCATTCAGCATCGGCATAAGAGTCCGATGCTCTTCAGACAGCAAATATATATAAATTGACCTTACCCGCTAGATTCAGGTGCATTCATTTGGATAAACAGTAGGAAAACGCAAACAGACTCTTCCGGATGAAGGTAGAGTCTGTTTGTGAAAAGAGGAAATAGCAGTAAGCCCGTTTACCGAACGTTGTTGATGGCATTTTTAGCTGTGTCGTGTTTTGTCTTCAGGGTGTTACCTTTCACGGTAAATCCGATTCTTACCTGAGTTTTCAGCGTGTCTTTCAGTCCCGAAGTGGCTTTCTCCACCACTTTGAAGCTGATCTCGTAGTCCCCGTCAGAGAGCAGTAGTACATCGTCGCAATCGTTGTCAGGCAGTTCGGCAATCAGTTGCTGACTGGCGGAGGCAGTTCGTCCGGTAGCTGCATAGGATGCCGATGCTGCGCCACCCTCCGAACCCGCAAGAGTTGAAACAGACGAGACGGCAGCCGAAACAATAGAACCTCCCGGAAGGTTGGCGGCTGTGCTATTTGAGCTTCTCACCCAAAGGGCATCTCTGGCTGTCAGTTTGCTTTTAAGTGGTATGGCCTCCTTTTCGTTCAATTGTGAGGCAGTCTGTGTGCGGGTGTTGATCTGAATTGTTGTATTGTCAGGCATAAAAACCACACAACCTTCATCGGTCAGGCTAATGTGTATGGTTCCTGCCGCTGAAGAAGCCGCACGTTCACCGAATGTGGCGCCCTGTGTCTGTTTGGCTACCGTGACATTCATGGAAATACGATTGGGCATGCTATTGGGAATCTGTCGGGCGCTGACGATAGCTCCGCCCGGCAAAGCTCCACCTACCAGCGTTGCTCCCTGGTTTATAGCGCTTCCTGCTGCGTGTATGCCTTGATTGACCTTTTTACCAAATGTTGCCCCCTGCGTTTGTTTGGAGGTGGTAACTTTGGTAATCTGTTTATCTTTTGAGTTGAGGGTGTCACTCTTGCTTGTCAGGATTTTACTGTTTTGAGCCTGAGCAGAGATGCTGGTAACGAGCAATGATGCAACGGCAAAATGTATTGATCTCATAAAATATTGGTTTTTAGGTTATTTCAGATTGTACTGATAACAAAGTGGAAATAACAAATGTTTATGAGATGGATTTTAGGTGCGTTCTTCAAATACGTTTTCAGGTAAAACTATTGATGCAAAGCAATAGCCTAGAAATATACCGGAAAAGGGGTGACTCGAAAGAGAAATAGTCATCATCGGACATACCGATGGTGAAGTGGAATGACGTATTATGTTGGCAATAACCCCTTAAACTCAATGACAAGAAGTCATGATGGTGTTAATTCTCCCTGACGTCGGTAAACTCTTTTCTATAATATCCGATCATCCTGCCATCAATGTGGTATAGTCCGACAAACAACCTTTTGCCGTCGATGGAAACCCTTATGTAGGTGGGGCCGGACAATACAAACGGAACGCTTTTTTCGGGACCTCCACCGATCACGAGGGCATAATGGTGTCCGTTTCCGGGTTTTTTCAGCTCGGCATGGTGCGTATGTCCGGAGATCACCAGATCAACATTGGCTGTATCGAGAATAGACGCAAACTTATTCCTGATCTCAGTGGTTCCGTGACGTCCGTCTCCGCGATTTAATGAAACCGGGATGTGGCAGCAGACAATCCGGTGATCAGTATTTCTCCATTCTTCCGATGTGACAGCCTTTTTCAGCCATTCGGCCTCTTCACTACGGTAGTAATCAAAGTCGCTCAGGCCACTATATTGAGCGTTCTTGTCTTCCTTGTCTTCTCCGCTATCGAGGATCAGAAAACAGGTATTTCCCCATCGAAACAGGTAATAAAACTGACCGTTGGGCGTGTCGATATAGTTGATGAGGTTTCGGGCTTCGGCACCGCGGGTTTCGTGATTGCCGCGCACCATGATGAATGGTTTGTTTCCCGCCACTGAACCCAAAGCATTTCCGCAAATAAAGCTCAGAATCTCTTCTTCGGAAGAGGCGGTTGGCATGATGTCGCCATTATAAATAGCAAAATCGAAATCCGGATTGGCTTTAATTACAGAGTCCACATAATAAGGCTTGCCGTGAATGTCGTTAAAAACGAGGAAGTTGAAAGCAGAAACTTGCTTCCGGGGAAGAGTAAACGAGTGTAATGTGCTGATGATGGTATCGCCAAAGGTCATCCGGTAGGCACCGTATTGCTTGATTTCAACCGAGACAGCCCGGTAAAAGTAGGTCTTGCCCGGAGTCAGATTGTCCAGACGGATCTTTTGGACGGGTACATTCGCATCAATCAGTCCGTAATGGGTCGTTAATGCTTTATTATCCGGGCGATCGTTTTCTCCAAATAACAGATAAGAGGTGCACATCTTATTGGCTACCCACATCACCGTCACACCGGTTTCGGTCATGCGTTGCAGATAAGGTTGCGCTTTGAACCCGAATTTCAGGCTGTCCTGCGCAACAGTAACCAGGTACGTACCAAGGTATAATATCAGGAATAAATATGCCTTCATGGCTTTTTCTTTAGTTATATGAATATAACAACGAAAGAGCCGGATTTAATCTGTTTGTTTAACTTTTTTAGCCTCAAAGAGTTGTGAGGAAAAGTCTGAATAAGAACTTACTTTACAGATATAATAGCCTGTTTAAAGACCGGGAGTATTTACAAGCGAACTGTAAATACCCCCGGCAATTATTATTCAAATCAAATGTGATGAGCCATTAGAAACGCATAAAGAAATCCCACGTTTCTTTAGCAATCCAGTTAACATCAGAACCGGGATCTTTAGCGTTATCGGTATGACCACCCACGAATGAACCAAACATTACAGGATATTCAGCAGGAAGTCCTTTAAGTTCAGTGGTGACATGAGTAGGAGTAGTGGCTAATGGTAATTCCGGCAATTGTTTTAATCCGTTATCTTCGGCATGAGTCAATACACAATACTTACCCCCCTCCCTTTTTTCATCAGAGTTGACATACTTGCAAAGACCGTCCTGAGTACCTGTTGTGCTAAAGTAAGCCAGAGGTTTGTGTTTGTTTTCAGGAAGATAAATGTTCCAGTTGGCCGGTGCATAACAAGCCACAGCACGAAGATCGCTCTGGAATTCTAATGATAATGAGTAGGTAAACATAGCCCCAAAGCTAAAGCCGCAGCAAAATACGCGGGAGGTGTCAATGCTCAATTTATCCTTAAACAACTTAAGCATATCGGTAAAGAAGATATGATCTTTGTTATCACGTGTACGCCAGGGAGTTTGGTCGGTATATCCCTGAGGTGCAACGAAAATAACAGGAACATTCTCTTTTTCAGCATAGGTTTTAAGACCATAATAGTTATTATCAACCATTGTTTTCATACTTCCGCCCATCATGTGCATGGTAAAGATCAAACGGTACGTTTTGTTTTTGTCGTAGTTTTTGGGAATGTCAATGGTATATTGGCGTTCAAGTCCTGCACTGTTGATCGTGTAAATTCCGCTCTTAAAATCACCAAGGTCTTTGCCGTAGCCGGCGCTGTGAGTTGGTGCATTTTTTAGTTTACGTGCTGCTTCGACTGATTTACCTGATTGCGCATTGACCGCAAAAATTGAAGCCAAAAGGAAAAAGATTACAACTGTTTTTTTCATCGTTCATGATTTAATTAAATGATTCCTGGTTATTTCTTGTTACTTTTTATTCGTAAGACAATTGATGTTTGTTTTTATGTCTAAAGACTGAAGCAGGAACAAAGAAAGGAGCGAGTCTTTGTGTGGCATATTCCATTCTCAACAGGGCAAAGATAAACATAAAGTCACAGGCCGCAATCGGATATGGCATGTTAAAAATAGACTTTTTTCTCCGATTTTCAGAGACGATTACATTTATCAAGATCTGGCGTTTTTCAGGCAAATGATTTTCCGGATATAAACATCCGAAGTTAACTTATGAAGTCAGCTTTCTACTTCCGTGAAGCAACAGGCGGATGGCATCATCGAGAGAGCCGGCGCGTTGCACTTCGCCCTCGCTGATAAAGAAGATTTCATCGGCATTGGTGATGGTGTTGAGACGGTGTGCGATGATAACACGGGTGGTCGTTGCCGGTAATTTCTCCAGAATCGAATCCAGAAGTTGTTCGGTAACAGTGTCGATATTGGCGGTAGCTTCGTCCAGAATGAGCAGGTCGGGTTTTCTGAGAATAGCACGCATAAAGGCGATCAGCTGTTTTTGTCCGAGGCTGATGCCGTCCCCATTTACCGATAATGGGGTTGCCAGTCCGTTTTCGAACGGTTCCAGCAGACGTTCCAGCCCTGTTTCGCGAATCAGCTTTTCGGTCTCTTCATCGTTGTATCCGGCGTAGTCGCTATTGCCATAGAGGATATTCTCCTTCAGCGTTCCGGAAAAGAGGAACGGTTCCTGTAAAATAAAGCCGATCTTCTGCGTCCGTTCTTCTATCGAAATGGAGCGCAGGTCTTTTCCATTCAGCAATACGGTTCCCTCTGTCGGGTCGTACAGGCGTGCAATCAGCGATGCTGTGGTGGTCTTTCCTCCTCCGGTCGGGCCGACAAAGGCATAGGTTTTCCCCCGTTCCAGATCGAAGTTGATGTGATGAAGCACCTCTTTGCCATTGGGGTAGCGGAACGAAATATCGCGGAACGAAAGCAACGGGGCCGAAGGGGCAACCGTTGAAGATGCAATAACGGTCATGTCATTGTGCATATCCAGAATCTGCGAGATGCGGTCCCAGCCTGCCAATGCTACCTGGAAGTTTGCCCACAGCGCTGCCAGTTGGCGCATCGGGTTGTAGAAGTTGTTGATATAGGCCAGGAAGCTGATCAGCAAACCGATAGAGAAATGGCCGGTGGAGATCAGGTAAATACCGAAAGCCAGTACCACAAACTGCCCGATATTGGAAGCTAGGCCATATACCGGCATAAAGATGTTATTGGCTAATCCCGCTTTGATGGCAGTGCGGTAATTGATTTCATTCACTTCGTCGAAGCGGCGGCGGAAGTAATCGCGGCGGTTGAAGGCAATGATTACCCGGAAGTTGTTGAGGCTTTCCTGTATCTCGGCACTCATGGTACCTGTACTTTTCATGTTCACGGCATTGCGTCGTTTTACCCATGGAGATACAAATTGGGTGAAAATATAGACCAGCAGGGCAGGGGCAAGGGCTGCTGCACCGAGGCGGAAGTTGATGCTCAGGAGGAATATCCCTGCTCCGAGCATCATAAAGATGCTGCCGACAAACTGCATCAGCGAATGGGAAAAGAACTGGTTGAGCTTGTCTGTATCGTTGTTGATGCGGGAGATCAGGTCTCCGGCCTGGTTCTGGTTGAAAAACTCCACGGGCAGCTCCTGCAGTTTGCTGAAGACGCGGTTACGCAGGTTATAAAGCGTGCGCTGGCCGATGCCACCCATCAGTTTCGTTTGCAGGTAGTTGGCTACCAATGCCGTCAGGTACATGCCCAGCAGAATACCAGAAAAGACCAGTATGCCGTGATATTGCTTCGTTTGCACATAATGGTCGATGTTGTAACCGATCATCATCGGAGCAACCATGTTTATCGTTGCATTGACCAGGATAGCCGAAAAGGCAATCAAGAGGTTACGCCGTTCGTCACCCAGCAAATCGATGATGCGTTTGAGCGTGGCGTACACCGACATGGATTTGGCGGGTTGATCCGTTTTCGGGTTGAGCGTATATCGGGATGGGTGAGGGGTTTGCTTTGTTTCAGGCATATACATATATCTTTATCAGCGGATGCCGGTTTCGTAATGGTTGAGACTTTTTTGCGAATTGAAGATTTGCACATATTCCGGACAACTGCTGAGCAGCTCTTCGTGTGTGCCGATACCGCTGATTTCACCTTCCATCAGCAGTACGATCTGCTCGTAATGCTGTACGGAGGCAATCTTCTGGGTGACGGAGATAATTGTGATATCGGGATAGTTGCGGCGCACATTCTGCAATATCTTACGTTCGGTGAGCGTATCCACGCGTGCCGTAAAGTCGTCCAGAAGCAATATCTGCGGATTCAGGGCGAGGGCACGCGCCAGCATGATGCGCTGCTTTTGTCCGCCTGAGAGTGATGTGCCACGCTCCGATACGATCGTGTCTAATTTATCCGGCAACGATTCAATGAACTCACCCAGTTCGGCTGTTTCAATCGCCTTTTGCAGCAATTCGTCAGACACCTTGTCACTGAAGGCAATGTTTTCCCTCAACGACAGATTAAAGAGAATGCTGTCTTGAAAAACCAGTCCAATCTGGCGGTGAAAAACCTCCTTGCGATAGTTTTCTATCCTTTCCCCGTCAAACAGGACAGCGCCCGATTCGGGTTTGATCAATGCCGTCAGCAGGTAGAGCAGCTGGCTCTTTCCCGCTGCCGTCGGCCCGATAATCGCGGTTTGCGTGCCACCTTTCAACTGAAGGGAAACCTCTTTCAGAGCGTACTTTTCTCCGTATCTGACGGAAACGTTTTGTAGTTCTACATTTCCCTGCAACTTCTTTTCCAGCGTGCCGGATTCTACCGGTTCAGCGGCGTCCAGCACCTCTTTGACTCGTTGATATGACGCTCCGGCCTGCGCAATGAAATTGCTCATGAATCCGATAACGATAATCGGGAAAATCAGGAGTACCAGATAGCTGTTAAACGCAGCAAAATTACCCAGCGTCATGTTGCCCGTCACGACGAAATGCCCACCCAGAACGAGGATGGTCAGTCCGGCCATATTACCCACGAAGTTGACAATCGGGATCAGCGTGGCAAACATTTTCAGGATGGATAGTCCCAGGCCCAGCGCCTCGCTGTTGGCGGAAAGGAACTTGTTGTATTCGAGTTGCTGCGAATTGAGCACACGGATAATGGCCGCGCCGAGAATGCTTTCGTTGATCACCTTGTTGAGGCGGTCAATGATCTCCCGGCTGCGCTTGAAGAGCACACGCACTTTGCGGAAGATGAGAAAGAAAGCTACACCTACCAGCGGAATGATGGTCAGCACGGCCAGTGCCAGTTCCCAGTTGATGGAAATCAGCAGCGCACTGGCTCCGATAATCATGAAGAGCGACGAAATGATGGAAACAAAGCCCTGTGCGACAAAAAATTTGACGGAGTCGATGTCGGAAGTCAGGTTAGTCAACAGTTTCGAGGGATTTGCCTGCTGGATATAGACGAAGTCCTGGCGGGAGATCTTGTCAGATAGGCTAGTGCGCATATCTCTGGCAACCCGCTCTGATACAAGCGTCTGGAGGATTCCCTGCAAATAGGCAAAGATGAAGATTACCAATGCTGCCGAAAGAAACTCTATGGCTATGGTTCGGTAGTTGAATGCCCCGTGACCGAAGGAATCGATCCCCCGCGAGATAATTTTCGGAATAATGAGGTTGACGCCGTTACTCAGCAGGGCAAAGGCGATCAGTATAAAAGTCAGCCCTTTGTAGGGCTTTAGTATGGCGAAGAGATTGGGCCTGGGAGGTTTTTGGGGTTTGGCTTGTTGGGTTGACATATTTCATCTTCAAAATAAGGAGTGCAAAGTAACGAGAATCCGTCGGTTTTCCCATCTGATAATCGTTAAGTGGTGCAAATTGAAGGATTAAGACGGAAATAAAACACCCCATACCCAACGTGGTTGACGATGGATTTGGGGTGTACTGAATATTCTTTTGACAAAATGCGTTATATGTTTTAACTCAATCGATTTGACAGAGAATAAGTAGGATGAAGTAAAAAACGGTTCCGGGAAAAGTCGGAATCTTCTCTCCGGAACCTGTTCCAACATCAAATCTAAACACTTACAACAACACGTATTTCTTCTTTTTCTACTTCTCCGTTACGGATCTTGAATGATTTTACATCCGGCGTCTCGCCTGCAAATGAGATAATGATATAGCTTATCTCCGGGTCGTATGCCAGCTTGATATCCTCGACCGATGGACGCGCCGGTGTCTCTGGATGGCTATGGAAGTTTGCCAGAATCTCCAGACCGGCCTTGCGGGCAGACTTAACTGTGCGGAACTGCTCCGCCGGGTCGAAGGAGAAGTGCTCCGGACTATGGTCGATATTGGTCAACGCATAAGCCTGCTTTACTTCGTTTCCATTTCCTGCCAGGTAACCGCAAGCTTCGTTGGGTAGCTCCTGTCGGGTATGGGCTATGATTTCGTCAATGATATGTTGGGGTATTGTGAGCATCTGTTGATTTACAATTTAAAGATTTACCATTTACAATTTGAGCATATAACCTTCATTCCCTCCATCCTTCAGTCATTCAATCCTTTTGAATGAGAATCCGGTGGGTAGTGCCTTCCACGTGTGCTACCTCGAGTACGTTATAGCCTTGTTCGGCAGCACTGCGGGGAATATTCTCCAAGGGTTCGCCTTCGGATACCAATACTTCGAGCTGGTCACCGGGATTGAGTTGTGAGAGTTGTATTTTGGTGCGAACGAATGTCATCGGGCAATGTTCGCGGGTGATGTCTAGTTGTTTGAGTGCCATGTTATTTACAATTTATGGATTTACCATTTACAATTTCAAGAAACCTCATTCATAGACGACCAATCAATTCGTCCTTTAGATAAATAGCGTGCGTCCACCTTCAGAGATTTCCAGGAAGGTAGGTACACCCAGTACGTCTTTCACCTCGTGGATGAAGTCGTCTTTCTTCAATCCGAGGATGTGCATTGCCATTTCGCAGATATAAAGATTGATGCCGAGCAGTTTGGCAGCTTCTATTAGCTCTTCGAGCGTGGCAACGTTATTCTTTTTCATCAGGTAGCGGAAGATCTTCGGGCTTAGGCCTAAGAAGTTAAGTCGGCTGACGGGTGAGCTTTTAGGTCCACCCATGAAGAAACCGAAGAGTTTCGGCAGGAATCCCGTACCGACAAAGGCACGTCCCTGTTTCTTCTTGATGGCATCCAGCCCCCAGAAGGTGAAGAAGATATTCACCTCGTAACCTACGGCCGCTGCACCTGTGGCGAGAGTAAAAGTTGCCACCAGTTTGTCAAAGTCGCCGCTGAAGGCGATAAGCGAAAGCTTTTTCGGATGGGTTATCTGTTGGGCTTCCTGATTTCTGGCATATTCTGTAATTCCCATATTTACAAGGATTGAGGGATTGAAGGAGTGAGGGAATGAGGGTTTGAATAGCATTTGCCTGAGAGTAATGAGGGGAGGCTAATGAAACCATCCTCATTAACAGGCATGACTAACACACAAAACCCAATCTCTAATTTAAATTATAAGGAAAACGGAGGGATCGCTAATGAGACTTTCATAACCATTTTCCTGAGTAGTTTACGGCAAGGCGATACTTGTTGCTCAGAACTATTTTTTAGGTTTAAATTCACAAGCCGCTTGCTCGTAGTCGATTAATTCGGTAATCGTAGGTTCATCGCCGCACACCCCGCATTTGTGGTTGTGTTTCACCTTGATGGTGCGAAACTCCATTGTCTTGGCATTGAAAGTGAGCAGACGGTTGGTGAGCAGTTCGCCCACGCCGGTCAGGTATTTCAATACTTCGGCGGCCTGGATAGTTCCCAACATTCCCGCGATGGCTCCCAATACACCAGCCTGCGAACAGGTAGGTACGGCATTCGGCGGAGGGGGGGCATGAAATACGCAACGGTAACAGGCTGTGCCCGGAAGCACGGTGATGGTCTGGCCTTCGAAGCGGAGGATTCCTCCGTGGGAGAAAGGCTTTTGCGCCTTCACACAGGCATCATTGATGAGAAACTTGACGGGGAAATTATCCGTACCGTCCACCACAAAGTCGTAATCCTTAATGATGTCGAGCGCATTGCTGGCAGTAAGCAGTTCCTGATAAGTCACCACTTTGACATCGGGATTGATGCGGTTGATTTTCTCCTTGGCCGAAAGCACTTTGGGCTTGTTGACATCTTCGGTGAAGTGAATCACCTGGCGTTGCAGGTTGGATAGATCCACTACGTCACCGTCGATAATGCCGATGGTACCTACACCGGCAGCTGCCAGATAAAGTGCGATAGGAGCGCCAAGTCCGCCTGCGCCGACAATCAATACCTTACCGTTGCTGATTTTCTCCTGTCCTTCCACACCTACGTCCTGTAGCAGGATGTGGCGGCTATATCTTTGTATTTGTTCTTCGTTTAGTTCCACTTGTTTATTTACGATTTAGAGATTTACAATTTACTATTTAGGGAAACGGGCTGTAGGATTTACAATTTACATATTTACAATTTAAGCTTATGAGCTATATTCAATTGTAAATGGTAAATGATTAAATGGTAAATTACTTACCGCCTCCACCCATGAAGTAAAGAAAATCCACCTCATCGCCTTCTTTTACAAGGGTCGATTCGAAATTATCACGAAGAACAAACTCCTCGTTCAACTGTACCGATACCATGTCGGGTTGTTGCACGTTGTTCAGTTTAATCAGGTCGATCACCGAGATGTTTTCGGTTTCAATCGCCTGTAATTTTCCATTTACAATAATGTTGCTCATAATATGATGATTTGATGTTGTTGTTTGATAATGCAAAGTAACGCCAAAGCGGAGGGCAAAGAAATCCCACAAAAGGGGCATTTATCTACCCTGTTTATGGGATATGGCGGGTTTGGCACTTAAACTAACGTTAGTTTACCGGTGAAACCCGTACGAGTTTACGTGTGAAACTAACCCGGGTTTACCCCCGAAACCCGCCCGTACGATTCAGCCACCCTGAACCGAGCGATTCAGACCCTCTGAATCGCCCGACTCTGACACCCTGAATCGTACGATTCAGCCTCCCTGAATAACATAGTAGTGTCACCCGCTAACGGGCGATAGTGCCTGACGCTACAACGTTAGATATAGATCTTATCTAGTAGTGTCACCCGCTAACGGGCGATAGTGCCTGACGCTACAACGTTAGATATAGATCTTATCTAATACGGGATAATGGGCTTATCTCGTATTAGATCGACACCTTATCTCGTACGAGATAAACCCTTTATCCCGCACTGGGGATTTGCAAAAGCAATATTCCAAAATAATATAGGGTAATATTCGATGAGAACATACGAGCGTATGCGACATCCCCATACGCCCGTATGCGATACCTCAATACGCCCGTATTGGACGCCTTAATACGGGCGTATTCATCACCTTAATATTATAAGAAAGCGCCACCCGCTGCCGTGAGACAGAGAATGACGCTATTCTTATTTATGGAAAATGAAACTTACGCTTTACGAATCAGTACCTTCCAGTAGTCCTGCACGGGAGTGGCTGATACCACCTCATGTCCTTCGTTGCGAACCGAACCCGGCACGTTTTCGATAGGTTGGCCGTCATCAAGCAGGATTTCAAGCAGATCGCCCGATTTGAGGGTGGAAAGCTCAATCTTGGTTTTTACGAAGTTGAATGGGCAAGCTACACGGCGGAGGTCTTTCACTCTTGCGGCTTCTGCCTTTTCTTCTTTTGCCGGTTCCGCTTTTACCTTAAACTGGAGCGAATCGTCCATGCTTTCATAGAGTGCGATGACCTCTTTGGCCAAGGCAATCACTGCCTCTTTGTTTTTGCCAAAGTCATATTTCTGATCCGCTTTCGCAGCTTCCACCAGCGAGGTAAACTCTTTGCTGACGTATCCCTCTTTGATGAATTTATCAATAAACAGGTCGAAGGTCTCTTCTGTTGTTTTGGCCTCGGCACCGCGGGTCACGAGCAACATGCGTGACGATGCAAAAACGATGGTGTAGAGCAGTTGGTTTACTTTCTGTAAATCCACTTCACCCTCCAATGAGTCCAGAGCGGTTTGGATGGTTTTGAGGTCCACATCTATCAGGTCAAACAGTCCCGCAGAACATTCTGCCGGTCCTTTGTTTACCACCGAGAACTGCTCGGTGCTACCCCAGTCGTAGTAGTAATCCGGGTTTTCTTCGAATGACGGTACATCGGCGTATTTCTCGGTCAAAAGAGCAATCGCTTTAGCTCCTTCCTGCTGAATGTATTCGCGGAATGAAGCGTATTTCGCTTTTACTTTCAAATATTCCTCAAGCAAATCATGGGTGAAGTCAGGCAAATCCTTGGCGCTTACCACCCCGAACGGATTGCCCAATTCGCCGTTTCCCGTACGATCGGCTCCGGCGAAGATGGTATATGCAGGGAACATCTTCTGGCTATCGTTGCGTGACACGCGACCGGCAAATCCGAGGTCAGCCCAGCGCTGTTGTGCGCAGGAGTTTGGACAACCGGAGATGTTGATGTGCAAATCTTTCAGCTCATCCACCGGCAGTTTGCTCTCGTTCAGTTTCTGGCGAAGGGCGGCCGCTGCACCTTTGGGCAAACAGATTCCCAAGCGGCATGTATCAGCACCTGTACAGGAGATAACATTGTTGACCAAAGCAGGCACATCTGCCTTTTGTCTCAATTCGCTCACCAACTGATAGACATTGCCAAGATATGCTTCAGGAATATTTCGCAGCTGGATGTTTTGGCGAACCGTAAAGCGTATCACATCAGTGCCGAATGCTTCGGTAAACTTAGCAATCTTGAGGAAGGTCTCGGCGGGTGCATTTCCATGTTCCACCGGTATGGTTATTGCAAATAATCCAGCCTGT